>NZ_JADBZL010000001.1:0-17877 GCF_020402505.1 Phenylobacterium sp.
ACGCTGGCGGCGCCGGAGCGTGCGTTGACGCTCAACCCCGCCGCTCCCACGCCAACCCTGGGCGGCAACCACCTGAGGGCCCCCGCCGGCATGTTGGATCAGCGACCGCTGCTGGAACGCGCTGACGTTGTGGAACTGAAGGGCGCCTCACTGCCCGCAGGCAGGCTGCTGCTGGGCGCGGCGGATGTCGAACTGACCGTACTGCAAGCTGGTGCGGGCGACATCGTGGTCAAGCTGGTCGACCGCCGGCCGGACGGCGAAGTGCGGCTGCTGCGCGAGGCGGTGGTCACACTCTCGGGAGCGGGGACAAAGCGCGTGAACTTCGAGCCGTTGGCCTACGCCTTCGACGCCGGCAGCGCGCCGGGGCTGGTGGTCGCTGGGGCCTCGTTCCCGGCCTACCGGTCCTTCTCTCCGCCGCTCTCAGGCTCCGTGCTCCTGGGCAGCGCCAAACTGCAGTTACCCCTCACTGCTCAGTGAGGGTCGAAGCCTGCGCCCGGGTTTCATCCCGACCCGGGCGCAGGCTTCAATTACCTGAGTGCAGGGACTCGAGCCCTGCGCCTCCGCCGGACAGAAGGCAGGGCGCGTCCGCGGCTAGGCCGATGGGCAGGGTCTCGGCGATGACTTGCCGCCCGCCCCCTCGAGGTCGATTTCGGCCAGCCGCCGTCCCGGTCAGGCGGATCCTAGCGTTTGAAATCCCCGCCAAAGGCCACGGCCCTGGACATCTCGCTGGCCACGGGCTGGAACCCGACATTGGGGACGGGCGCAGGGGCCTCCCCCACCGTGTGACGGAGCCGACCGATGCCTGTCACTTCGACCTCCATCACGTCCCCGAGCGCCATGGGGCGGGACCCCGCGGGCGTACCCGTCAGGACGATGTCACCCGGTTGCAGGGTGACGTGCCGGGAGATATCGGAGAGCAGGTAATCAATGCCATACAGCATCTCGCCAACCGGACCTTCCTGCACGACTGCGCCATTGCGGTAGGTTCTCAGGACCTGATCGCGGATATCGACTCCGGCAACCACCCCGGGACCGATGGGGCAGAACCCGTCATGACCCTTGACCCGGAACATGGAGCCCGCGTCCGTCTCGCGGTAGTCGTGCAGGCCGACGTCGTTGGCGGGGGCGAATCCGGCGAGGTAATCCCACGCCTCAGAGACGGGCACGTTGCGCATCGGTCGACCTACGACGGCGGCGATCTCGCCTTCGAAATTCAGAAGTTCGCAACCCGCCGGCCGGCGCACCGTTCCCCCGTGACCGAGAACAGTGGTTGGCGGCTTCATGAAGTAGGAGGGCTCCGTCCCCAAGGGCAGACCGAACTCCAGTCGGCGGGACTCGAAGTTCATGTGGATGCAGACAATCAGCTGCGGCTCCACGGGCGGAAGATGACTCGTGGTCTCAGGGTCGAGCCGCCGACCGTCTCCCAGCAACAGTTCGTCGCCGTCGACCGTCGCGAACATTGCCCGGCCTTCATGGAAGACACGCCTCAGTTCCCTACGGGGCCCTTCAAACAGCTTCATGGTCTTGCTCCAGTGCCGTCTCGGAGATCATCGGAAACTCCACAGCGCCATCGACCGAGAAGGCGAGATTCAGACGCCAGCCCGCGATGATCTCCGTAGGGGCAAGCTGATCCAGCTCGCTGTACTCAGACTCACCGAAGCTGAGGTCTCCTGCGCCCCGCCAGACATCCGTCCAGGCTGCATTGGAAACCTGACCGATCGAGAACTCCTCGACCGCCGGCTCCGGTCGACTGAGTGACGGAAAGAGTCGTGTGTGGAGCGGAGGGGCGAACAGGGCGAGGGGCGGAATCTCCACCTTCTCATGCAACTCGACACGGGCTGTCGCCAGACGCCGGCCAAGGCTGGAGACGTGCGCGCCGAGCGAAGCGCCAGGCTCAAGCCGGACTCCGCCCTTGCCGATCGATACGGGCCGGGTCATGTGAATCTGACCGATCTGCTTCGGAAAGCCTTGGATGTGACCCCGCAACAGCGACAGTTCGCTGTCTACCCAGATGAAGGGGATCCGGCTCGCCCGCACCCCACGGAATTCTCCCGTCACAATGACAAAGGCCTCCCGATACTGGCTTCTTGCAGGGTCGGCCAGCGTCCTCGGGTCGCTATCTGCAGCGGAACACCAATCGCAGAACACGAAAGTGCATGAGCCGTCCGCCTCAGGCTCGAACCCCGGCGGCGCCAGAGCGGCCACCCGATCCGGGTCGGCCCTGAACTCTACCGCGATCACCTCGCCCGAGTAGTGCCAAGGGGGCGGACTGACAGTCGACGACCGGCCCGTACTTGTCTGTGGCAGCGTCCAACCCAACAACATTGAAGAACTCCCTTGAGCGATGATCAGGAAATCGCCGGCAGAGGCGTGTGGATGACGCCGACGCCGATGATGTAGGTGAGAACGGGGACGCAGAGATCGATGACAGGCGGTTCGCACCCCGCCGCCTGAGCCGCCGCCGCCGCTGCGATCCACTGCAGGCATTCTGCGGCGCCAGAGCCTGCGTCTGTGATCATCCGGTCGGTGGTCCAGTCATCGAACTCGTCCAGGCGACCCGAACAAATCCTGGCCAGAAAGTCCTGATCCCAGGATGCGTTCAGCTTTATCTGTTCGGGGCCGAGCGCACCGCTGGCGATCATCTGACTGGCCATCAGGGTCAGGCCGTTGACCCGATCCAGCCAGAGATCCGTCGCCTGCTTACCTGCCGCCGCCCCGTGGACCAGATAGTCGCGGTGCTCCTCCGGCGCATTTTCGAGATCGGGGAAGGCGAGACTCGGATCGTGGGCGAGACCGCCCGTGCCGAGAATCAGGACACGCTTCCCGAGACCCCGAGCGAACTCACCGACGGCCTTGCCCAAAAGCCGCGCTCGCCGAGGAGAAGGCCGATGGCCGGCGATCGCCGAAAGAAATATCGGGATGACCGGGTAACGGTCGATAGCCCCTGTCAGTCGATGCAGCGCCTGGGAAAAACCATGGTCGATCACCATCTCATGGGCGATGGCGACATCAAGGTCCGATGCTCCAAGGTGGGCCACCAGGGCGCGAGCCTCCTCCATCGGAACCCGCAGATCTCCGGGATAGCCCCCGATATCGGCCACCGCACGCGCCGAAAGTCCGACGCATATCGGTGGAAGGACATGGTAGTGGAAACCCGTCAGGTGATCCGAGCCAAACTCAATCACGAGCTCAGGCTGGAAAGCCTCAACGAGGCGCGCCCGCGCCTCGAAGGCGGCGACCACCGACTGATGCTCCGGAGGTTCAACTTGGAACGCCTCCATCAGCGGACTGTGGGACGCGCAGATCATGTGGACCGACATGGCTTAGTTCTCCCTTAAATCGCGGAAGGCCCGCGGAGGCATCGCCCTCAGCTTCCTTCGTAGAGCGCCCGCCAGCCGGGTATTCTCGTGATTGCTGCGTTCAGGTCGGCGATCCCGCGGTCGATGATCGGATGCGGAAGGGCCGTGATCTGGGACCGATAGCTCTCGCGCCCCTTCAGCCGGGTCCAATAGGCGCTCACTCGGGGAAGCCCATGGTTGCCCAGGATATGCGTCAGCCACCGGGTTTCTTCGAGCCGGTGCAGCAGAGACATCCAGGATACGTCAGCAAGCGAGAAGTCCGCCCCAAGAATCCAGTCTCCGGAGGTCAGCGCCAGTTGATCTTCCAACGCCCGAAGGTGACCAACCATCGCGTCGCGCGCTGACTGGATGATCTGTCTGAAGCGGGTCACCTGTACGACCCCGGACAGCCCGATAAGCTTGAAGATCAGGAAGAAGGCCGCCCTGTCCTTCAACCTATGGAACAGCAGTCCCTCCAGGATCTTCGCAACGGGAATGTACCGGATGGACGCCACAAAAAGTGGAACCGTCATGGGCGGAATGCACTGTCCGGCGCTCCGCTGATGGTCCCGAGACGCATCTTCACCGATCAGGGAGGCCCGCGCGATCCACACCTCCATTTCCGCACGTTTTGCGGGATCTGTTGGCGTCAACCGGGTATTCGACCCCGTCGCCTTGTCCGCGATATAGTTGATGATGAAGTCCGACTCATAAACCGGATGGCCATTATGGATCAGTGTAGGTACCAGACCACCAGGGTTTATCGCGAGATAATTGCGCGATATGACCTCATATGATCCGGTCTCGATCAAATCTATATGGTGAGATTCATAAGGTATGTTGTATTCTGCGAGGCAGATACGTACCTTTCGGGCACACAACGAAAGTACGTTGTGATAAAGTTCGAATTCCTGACGATGAGGTACTGAGCGGCTCAGGTCGACGCCGGCTGGCATCTTCATCGTCGTTCGATGGGATCGCTCCCAGACGTACCAGAATGAGAAGGCCGAAAGGCCCAAGAGGCCAAGGCCCGTGACAAGGAGGGTCATGACTGATGCCTCCCCTGCCGGCGCGCTCCTCCGAGAGCGGCGCTGCACCAGGCCTCGGCTGCCATAGCCGTCGATCTAGTGGACCGCAGCAACCCTGCCGCAGGCCTCTCCGCTCTCGGCCGGCACGACATCAGGGCGTCACCCGAGACCAGGTCTGGGTTCTGCAGAGAGGCGCAACCACACACCCTTTCACGAGCAGGTTTCCGTCTGCCTGAAGGGTCAGTGTGCCCGTATAGGTGTTGCCATCCCTCGGGTTGTAGATCTTGCCGCCGGTCCACCGGCCCTGGTCAGCTACAAAACCGCTCATGATCTGCAGCCCGCCAATCTTGCGATTTCGGAGGGCTGGATTCTTGTTTTTCGCATCTGGCCTTTGCTTGTCCGCCAGGTCGCCCAAGGTTGGGGAGATGCGACCACACACGGCCTGGCCGCAATTGAAGACTTCCATGTATCCGCCGTCCGACGTCTTCCAGACGCCCGTCAACTGCCCTGCAGCGGCTCCCGTGGCCACCGCTGTCATCACCACAGCGCCTGCGAGGGCGAGCATGGAACCGGCCATCCGCCGGGAGTTCCTCGCAATTCTTGACATCTGATTGTTCTCCTTACGGTTGTTGTGAGTCGACCTTCGGGGGGCAGTGAGCCCAAGCCTTAGTCGACAGAGCCTAGTCCGGCGCGCCGTCGCCTTAGCGGCGGGCGTCCGACGGTTTGATCGACCGAACAGTGACCCCCAACATCCGGGGGAAGGATCCGTCGCGATCGACAAGCAGGGCTTTCAGGGAGGCTGCGACGTGAATTCCTATGAAAGCGACCATGGTCCAAGCTCCGATCTGATGGACCGTCTGCAGATTTGTCACAGTCGCAATCTTAGTCTCGGCAGACCTGATTATCTCGAAGCCGAAGTATGAAAGCCCGTAACCTTTCTCGACGGCCATAAAGATGCCGGAGACAGGCAGGGCGACGCTCAGTAACAACATACCGTAGCGAACCACCTTTGAAACAAGACGCGTCGCCGCATTGTAGGCCTTCAGCGGAATGGGCATTCCGTTACTCAGGCGCCAGAGGCCCCGCGCCAGGCCCCAGGCCAGAACCGTCAATCCCAGCGAGATGTGAAACGCGATGGCTTCCCAGCGGGACGCGCCATCCGGCATGTCGTCCAACGGCGCCCCGGCCACTAGAGTCGCGATCACAAGACCAGCGGTCGTCCAGTGAAGAAAAATCGAAATCCTCGACAGTCTCTCGCTCGTATCCGCCGACATCAGACTTCACCTCTGGTCTCTTTGGACGCCTCGCCGCAGGCTCGCGGTGCGTCGGCTCCAATCCGAAGGGAGTCTCTCACCCCAGCGGGCGAGTAATCGATCTCTCAGGGTACAGGTCTCTTCGCAAATCGTCCGGAAGTGACCGCCCGGCGCCCGCGCCGCTCGAAGCACAGCCCGTCCACGGGCCGGACCCCCGTCTCAGGTCAGGACGAGGTGGTCGCAGGAAACAAGGGTTCCACCCCAGGCGAGCGGGAGACCTCGCTGGGTGAACTTCCGACAATGTCGCGATAGGCCCGGCTGAAGCTTGCTGCGGAGGCATAACCTACCTGCTCAGCCACATCCGCGATGCGCGCTCCGGGCGACTTCAGCCGCTGGGTGGCCTCACTCATGCGCACCCGGTTCAGGTAGGTCATAGGCGGGACACCCACCTTTTCAGTAAACCGGTCGCAGAATGAGGTTCTGGACATGCCGCAGGCGCGGGCCAGGTCGGCGAGGCGCCAGGGGCGGGCGAACTGATTGTGCATCAGGCCCAAGGCCTTCTGGAGTCGGGGGTCGGACAGAGCGAACAGCCACCCCCGGTCAGATACATCCGACAGCGAAACTGCGCGCATCAGTTGCACAAAGAAGATCTCAGCCAAACGCCTCAGGATGGCGAGATAGCCTGGATGCGCAGTGGCCATCTCCACCTCGATCGCCCGGAGCGTGGCTCGCAACTGTGCTTGGTTGGAGACCGAATTCAGGCTCAGCCTGATGAGCTCGGGCAGGCCGGCGAAGATCTGGGTGTGAAGGTCCGATCCGGTCGAGAAGCTTATGGTAAGTATCCGGGTCTTCTCACCACCGCCCCCGAGAGCCAGGGAAAGGGCGAAGGAATCTGCAATCTGCAGCCCCGCGATCTGACTGGCCTCAATGGCCTTTGTGTCGGGCGCATCACTGACCTTGTGGACCCGGTCCGCCGGGAGAAAGACAAGCTCGTCCTCGTTAAGTTCCACCCGGGCGCCGCTGCCCGCCATGGTCACGAAGCACCGACCGGAAAGGACGATGTGCGCGGCCCCGAGGCGTCCGCCAGGCAATGAGACGCCCCAGGGCGCGGACAGGTCACTCAGGCAGACCACCCAGCCGCCGAAGGTAAGTCCGGTGAGAGCTGCGCTCAGGGCGTCGCCTGCGGGATACTCGCCAATCTCCATCGCGCCGAACTCCCTCTCCGAAATCCTTCTCCGATAAGTGGTCATCGGTTTCCGGTTCGAAACATGAGCTCGACATTATTTAAGGGCTGGTATCTCCCATTGGACCGCCAACTGCCGCGCGAACCGGCTCTGTCGGCGACGCCCAGCAGATCGTACATCCAATCTCAGGAAAGCGGATCGTGGCGCGGCTGGCCACGGGGTCCCATCGGCTCCCGGGCGTTTCCAGGACGATCGGCTGTGCAATCTGTACCTTCGGGAATGGACCCTCGAGTTCAACCGCCTATCCTCCATTCAAGTTTAAACATGAACACTTACAGGGTGTTCGCGGTCTCTTCTTGAGAAAGACCGCCACGCAAAAGTGAGGCGAGAATGAAGATTGCTGTGCTTGGGGCCAATGGGCTGACGGGCGAACTTGTCGTCGAGATGGCCTTGGAAAAGGGGCACGATGTTGTCGCGGTCGTGCGTGACCGCAACAAGTTTCGGCCGAGACCGAAGGTTCAGATCAAGGTAGCTGACGTATTCGACCCCACCCAACTGAAGGAGGCGGTACAGGACGTCGACGCGGTTATCGTCGCTTTAGGGATCACCCGGAGCTCACGCTCGCCAATCGGGAGTCGCCTGATTTCCCCGCCCGACACCTGCACCCGCGCAGTTGCTGCGCTTACGGCGGCGCTCCGCGATCGCCCGGGCGTCCGTATCGTTTACATGAGCTCAGCCGGCGCCAACAAGACCTGGCTGAAGTATCCAGCCTGGGCCCGACTGTTGATCCAGATGACTCAGATCAAGTGGAGCATGCGGGACCATACGGGCGCGGAGAAAGTTCTGGAATCCAGCAAGAATCTTTGGACCATCGTGCAGCCATCACTCCTGGATGACAACGAACCTTCCAAGGCTGCGCGAACGCTTCGGAGCAATGACCGCGCATTCTCAAAGGTGTCCAGAGCTGGTGTCGCGGCGTTCCTGGTGAAATCCGCAGAGGACACCTCGTCGCAAAATCAGTTCTTCGAGATCACCGGCGGGCATTAGGAGCCATCCTTCACGAGGCGAGGCCTACAGGCGCACCGAGCTCACGCTTCGGTACAGAAGGCAAGGCTGCACCTCCCCGTCCATCAGGGCAGGTGGGTCCCAACCGCCCGGCGCGACCTGCCGGTTCCAAGGTGCGAAAGAGGATGGTCCCTCGCGCGCGTCGCCTCGATCTGCGCCGGGACGCCCTTTTCGGGTCCGGCCCGGTTCTCACATATCGACGGGCAGGTCATGTCCCGGCAGTGACAGGCGGACCTCCTCGGGCTCGCGGGCGATCCGGATGCCAAACTCGGAGTTCAGCAGGGCGCGATACTGCGTCCAGTTGGCCGAGCGGCGATAGAGATCTGGTCGGGCCGGCCCGACCTCGAAGCCCTTGAAGCCCCCCAGGTCCTTGGCGATCATCCTGGGCGCCTTCACCCCCGCCACGTCGATCTCCCACATGGCGTCGCCCAGAACGACCCGGCTGGCGCAGAGCCGGCCCGTCTTCATGTCGAAAGCCAGAGAGTTGATCCCGGTCAGGTCTTTCGCCGGGACCAGGACGGGTGCGCCCTCCGTCTCCCGGTATCGGATGACGCCCTGCAGGTCGGAGGTCCAGGCCGGCTTCCGCCATCAGGCGCGACAGAAGGGTGTCGAGACGATCCGCGAGGATCCGGTTCTCCACCTCGACCAGGCGTGGTCCCGGCGCGGTCCCGGCGGGGCGGCGAAGTCGACGGCACCGCGGATGACCAGGCCCTGGCTCGCCGGAGAGGCCGATCCTGGCGTTGCGGCGTGAAGACGGTCCGAGAAGCCGCCGGAGACAGCAAGGGCGATCAGAAGGGCGAGGCGGAGGTGTCTCGATCACCTGGTCATTCCCGATCTCGAGAGCCTGCAATGCGCGCTCGATGGGAACCCAGCTATGGCGGACAGTCTCGACTTCGGGCTTAATGCCCCGCGAAGTTCAGCGGCCCAGAGGGGCGTGAGCGACCACCAGGAAACGGCGTAGAGACCGGCGACCGGTCCAGGAAACCAACCGAATGAGCGACGACAAGTCAGAGCTATTGAGATCCCTGACGCTCGGTCCGGCGACCTCGGCAGGGGCGGCGGAGACCTCTGGAGGCTGGAGGGTTCCGGCCCTGGTCGCCGTCGTTTGCCTCGCCCTGGGTGGTGCGGTCGGATGGCTCGCCCGACCGCAGCCCAAACCTCAGCCCGCAGCCACGCCGGCTGTCCCCGTCACGCCGGGCCCGGTTCGCGCCAGCGGGCTCACCGCTTCGGGATATGTGGTCGCCAGGTCGAGGGCCACCGTGGCCGCCGAAGTCACAGGTCGTGTCGTCGAGGTTCGCGTCGAAGAGGGGCAGGTGGTGCGTAAGGGCGATGTCCTCGCTGTCCTCGACGCCTCCATCGCACAGGCCGACAATGCGACGTCGATGGCCCGCAAGGTCTCGGCCGAGGCTTCCGTCGCGGCCGCTCAGGCCCAGTTCGAAGAGGCGCGCCAGGCCCTTGCCAGGGCTGAGAGCCTTTCGAGGTCAGGATATGTCAGCGAGGCCGTCCTGCAGGCGGCGACCGCGCGCAGCGAGTCCGCCCGGGCCCAGCTCGATCTTTCGAGAGCGCAACTCGCAGCGGCGCGCTCCGACGCCAACCGATCCGGCCTGCAGCTCAGCCGCTATGTGATAAGGGCGCCCTTCTCCGGCGTCGTCATCGACAAGGCTGCGCAGGCGGGGGAGATCATCTCGCCTCTCTCCGCGGGCGGAGGCTTCACGCGCACCGGCATCTGCACCCTCGTGGACATGGACAGCCTTGAGATCGAGGTGGACGTGAACGAGGCGTACATCGGGCGCGTATCCGCCGGCCAGAAGGTCGAGGCCGTCCTCGACGCCTATCCGGAAAGCCGCCTGCCCGCCCGCGTGATCGCGACCATTCCGGCGGCCAGCCGGGACAAGGCCACCGTCCGGGTTCGCATCGCCTTCGAAGGCCGGGATGCGCGCATCATTCCCGACATGGCCGTCAAGGTGACCTTCATCGAGACGAAGACCTGAGCCCCGACAACCCAGAGCGCATCATGACCGAGTTCATCAGGCTGACCGACGTCTGCAAGTCCTACACCCGCGGCAAGGAGTCCATCAGCATCTTCGATCGGCTGAACCTGGTCATCCCGAAGGGTGACTTCGTCGCCATCATGGGTCCGTCCGGTTCCGGCAAGACCACGCTGCTCAACCTTCTCGGCGGAACCGATCGCTGCGACAGCGGGCAGATCTCCTTCGACGGCGAGCGGATTGAGGGCTACTCCGAGGGCCAGCTCACGGCCTGGCGGGCCCGGAACGTCGGATTCATCTTCCAGTTCTACAACCTCATGCCGATCCTCACTGCGGCCCAGAACGTAGAGCTGCCCCTCCTCCTGACCTCCCTGCCCGCGCAGCGACGGAAGGAGAATGTGACCACCGCCCTCAAGATCGTGGATCTGGCGGACCGGGCCCGGCACAAGCCGAAGGAACTCTCTGGCGGTCAGCAGCAGCGGGTCGCCATTGCCCGCGCCATCGTCTCTGACCCCAAGCTCCTGCTCTGCGACGAGCCCACCGGCGACCTCGACCGGTCCACGGCGAATGACATCCTGTCGACGCTGCAGCTTCTGAACCGCGAGCTTGGGAAGACGATCATCATGGTCACGCACGATCCTGAAGCGGCGCGTTTCGCCACCCGCACCCTGCACCTGGACAAGGGCCAGTTCGTGGAGGTGACGGCGTGAATGATCTCTATCTCGTCTGGAAAAACCTGTTCCGGAAGCCGCTGAGGACGGTTCTGCTGATCATCTCCATCTTCATCGCCTTCCTGATCTTCGGCCTGCTGGTGGGGGTGAACGTGGCGCTCAACCGCGCGACGGAGACCGGTTCGGCCAGCAACAGGATGGTCGTCGCCAACAAGATCAACTTCACCGAGTCCCTGCCGATCGCCTACCTCAACCGCATCGCCACCATTCCGGGGGTGACCGCGGCGACCCACCAGAGCTGGTTCGGCGCCTATTTCCGTGACCCGGCGCAAAGCCGGTTCGTAGGCTTCGCCGTGGACCCGGGGACCTACACGGCCATCTTCGCCGACCAGATCAAGCTGGGCCCGGGGGAACGCGAGGCCTTCATCCGCGAGCGCACCGGGGTCATTGTCGGACGCTCCCTCGCCAACCAGTACGGCTGGCGGGTCGGTCAGACCATCCCGATCAGCTCTGATATCTATTTCCGGCCTGACGGATCGCGCAGTTGGGACATGAAGGTGGTCGGGATCTTCGACGGCGCCAAGCCCACCGATCCCACCAACGCGCTTTACTTCAACTACGACTACCTCAACGAAATCCGCCCTTTCGGCCGGGATACAGTGGGCACCATCTCCGTTCTGACCGCGTCGCCCGACATCAATGACCAGGTGGCCAAGGCGATTGACGCCACCTTCGCCAATTCACCCTTCGAGACCTCGACCGTGGATGAGAAGACGTTCTCCAGGGCCTTCCTCAAACAGGCGGGCGATCTGAACTTCATCATCACGATGGTCGTGGCGGCGGCCTTCGCAGCGATCCTGATGATCGTTGGAACAACCCTTGTCTCCGCGGTCAGGGAACGCACCAAGGAGATCGGCGTGATGAAGACGCTGGGCTTCCCGGGCCCCAGGGTCCTGCGGATGGTTCTGGGCGAGTCTCTCCTGCTGTCGGGACTGGGCGGCCTTCTGGGCCTTGGAGTCGCAGCCCTGGCGCTCAACGGTCTTTCCCGATCTCCCATCGGCGAGACCTTTGGCGCCTTGTCCATGACGGCGCCGGTCGCGGCGGCGGGCATGGGCCTTGCCCTGCTCCTGGGTCTTGTGACCGGCCTCGCGCCAGCTCTCTCGGCCCTCAGGATGAACATTATCGACGCCCTCGGGCGACGCTGAGGAGTCCCCCCTGTGAGCCTTCTGAACCAGACGGGATCCGTCATCCTGATGAATATCCGGTCGATTCCCCAGCGGCTCTGGATGTCGCTGGCGACCGTCGTGTCGATTGCACTGGTCGTGGCCGTGCTCCTGGGCTTCCTCGCTCTTGCCAACGGCTTCAGCCAGACCCTCAAGGGCTCGGGCTCTCCTGACGTCGCCATCGTGCTCAGGGATGGATCGCAGTCGGAGATCAACAGCACGCTGTCACGGGAGCAGATCGATCTCCTGGGGCAAGGCCCCGGCGTGCGCGCCGCAGCCGATGGCGGCCCCCTGGTCTCGGCCGAGCTGCTTCTCATCGTCGACGGCACCAAACGATCGACAGGCACCAAGGCCAACATGCCCCTGCGCGGTATCGGTCCCAACGGGCTGGCTGTGCGCCAGCAGGTCCGGCTGAAGGAAGGGCGGATGTTCGCACCCGGGTCGAACGAGATCGTGGTGGGCGCAGGCCTCCTGCGGGAGTTTTCCGGCTTCGAGATGGGCAAGACGGTCCGCTTCGGCGCCCAGACCTGGCGCGTGGTCGGGGTCTTCGAGGCGCCCGGCACGGTCTTCGAGTCGGAGCTCTGGGCCGATGCGCCGGTCGTCCAGAGCCTGTTCAACCGCGGCTCGAGCTTCCAGACCGCACGGGTCGCCCTGAACAGTCCGGCTGACCTCGCCGCCTACACCGCCTATGTCGGGTCCGATCCCAGGCTCCAGCTGCAGGCCCAGAGCGAACTGGCCTATTTCGCCGCCCAGGCGGAGCGGTCGGGGCTGCTGATCCGCTATATCGGCTGGCCGCTTGGGATCATCATGTCAATTGGCGCCCTGGCAGGGGCCCTGAACACCATGTACGCCTCCGTCTCCGCCCGGGCGACGGAGATCGCGACCCTCAGGGTGATCGGGCTCTCTGGCGTCTCCGCCTTCATGGGCACCATGTGCGAGGCGCTGGTCCTCTCCTTCATCGGCGCCCTCCTGGGAACAGCGGTCTGCGGCCTCCTGTTCAATGGCCTGTCCGCCTCCACCCTGGGCGCGGGGTTCACCCAGGTGGCGTTCCGGCTGCAGATGGGACCGGAGCTGGTGCTGCAGGCTGTCATGCTCGCCCTGGTGATCGGCTTTGTGGGAGGCATGCTGCCCGGGATCCGGGCGGCCCGCCAAAGACCGTTGCTGGCCCTGTGATGGCGTGGCGCCGAAGCGCGGATCAGGGCTCCCGCGCCAGACAGTAAAGCCCATTGTCCAGGTCGGCCGTGAAGCAGACAGAGCCGTCAGCGCGCACCGCCACCCCTGTGGCGGCATAGGGCGGCGGGGTTCCGGGGCTGGCTGCAAGGCCGATCGGGAGGTTGTCGGCCATGACCTTGCGACTACCCTTGCCGAGGTCGATTTCCGTCAACCGGCGGGCGCCGGCCTCGGCGACCACCAGGCTGCCCCAGGGGGTGAAGGCGAGGCCCTCAGGCAAGGCGAGGCCATCCACCGCCAGGGAGACCGCCCCTGTCTTCAGGTCCACCCGGCGGATCGCGCCCGCCGCCTCGCTGACATAGAGAGCGCCGTCCGGCCCGAGAGCCAGCTGGGTCGGCCCCGCCAGGCCCTTCGCCAGGGTGCGGCGAGTGGCGTAGCCCGGGCCGCTGGCCAGGGTGATCTCGCCGGCGGCGATCTCGGTGATGGCGATGGCGCCATCCGGCAGGAACTGGGCGTCCATCGGAGCCCTGAGACCGTGAAGGACCGCGACGGTCTTCATGTCCGAGCGACCGAGGACCTGAACCGACCCGCTGAACCAGGAGGTCAGCAGGATCCTCTCGGGACCGAGGCCCACGGCGAACGGATATTCGAGGTCAGAGGCCTGCATCCGGTGAATGTCGCGGACCGCCCCCGTCCTTAGATCCACCTGCCGGAAGGAGAAGATGTCGGCAACCCAGGCGGCGTCACCTTCGATCTTCAGGCCCGCAGGCACGGCGAGTTTGCCGGACAAGAGGGTTCTCAGGGCGCGCGTCGCCGGGTCGAAGGCCTGGACCGCATTGTCCGCCATGTTCGAGACGTAGATCGTCCCATCCGGGGCGATGGCCAGGTTGTCCAGGGCGCTGGAGAGCTTGCGCACCGTGGTCTTGCGCCCCGTCGCAAGGTCAACGCGGCTCAGGTCCCCCGCCCGGGTGTCCACCACCCAGAGGTTGCCCTTGCCGTCGAGGTTGACCGCCGCCGGGACCTGGAACTCGCTGTTCAGGACGGTGACGGCGCCGTTTGCGGGGTTCATCCGGGCCACTGCGCCCTTGAACCACAGGGGTCCGTAGAGCTGACCATCCGGCCCGACCTCGAAACCGTTGAAGCCCCCCAGGTCCTTGGCGATCAGCCGGGGCGCCTTCACCCCCGCCACGTCGATCTCCCACATGGCGTCGCCCAGAAAGACCTGGCTGGCGTAGAGCTGGCCGGTCTTCATGTCGAAAGCCAGAGAGTTGATCCCGGTCAGGTCCTTCGCCAGGACCCGGATGGGCGCGCCTTCCGTCTCCCGGTATCGGATGACGCCCTGCAGGTAGGAGGTCCAGGCCAGTTCGCCCCTCGGCCCGATGGCGATGTCGTCCGCCTGCCCCTCCGGCGCGGGTATGTAGACCTTGGCCGCGCCGGTCGCCCGGTCCACCTCCCACATGTCATTACCCACCACTGTGCCGGCAAGGACGCGCCGGTCGTCGAGGACCGCCAGGCCGTGCACGCCATGGAGAGCGGACGGGGGTACAACGGCTTGCGGCGGAGCCCAGCCCCCGGCTTCAGCCCCGGCGGCGGTCAAGAGGGAAATCAGCCCGAGACCCAGCGCCGCCATCCTAAGCATCGTGTTCATATTCCCCCCTGAGTTTCGGCCACATCGCCCACGGAAGAGGATCACCCCCGGGACCCCATGAGTCTAGCCGCAGGCTGTCAGAATCACCCCGCTCCCGGCGCGGGCGGGAAAGACGACGGCGTAGGTTCCAGACGCACCCTCTTTCCGACGGGGGACTTCCCCGGCCGGGGCGCTGGGATCGACCCCGGCCTGCGACCAGAGCCGGTTTGAACCGATAGAGAACCTGTCCCTGCGCTATACGGTAAGCGACCCGACGCCCGGCGCAGGGCGAGCGTCGGACGCAGGAGGTCTGACGCGACCCAGAAGCACCAGGCCTGCACCAGCTAGGCTCAACCCTCCGATGTAGAGCCCGATCGTCAGGGACGAGAGAGCGCCAGGCGTGGCGAGGGCGACCGTTCCGGCAGCGAGACTGGCGACGCCAAGGTAGAGGGGAACATGCCCATAGGCCCAGAGCCGCATACGGCGTCCGGTCACCGCATCCTCGATCCGTCGCTCACCGTGTCCCCTGACGTGCTGGAAGTAGGCCATCCATAAGAGGAAGCTGAGCCCGGCCCCGAGACAGGCGGCGATCACAGCTGACAGGTGAAGTGGATCGCCATGGTCCAGGGCATGGACAACTGACGCCATCCCCTCTCCCAGAAGGATGATGGTGAAGAGTCCAAATCTTTCCGGAAGGTGCGTCGGATGGGGTGGAACCGTTGTGGTTTGCCGAGCGACAAGCCAGGGCGACGCCAGGTCCAGAAGGAGGGCCACGCCCCAGACGACAAAGCGCGCAGGTCCAGGAAGCACAATCCCGAGCGCCCAGAGTCCGGCCTGAGCGGCGTAAAGCCCTGAGTAGACCCTGATGAGTCCCGCCGCACCAGACCAGCCGCGCTCGCTCTGACAAGCTACGGCCAGAAGCAGTTTGAAGGCCGCGAGGCCTCCGCCAAAGGCCCAGGCCGAACCGAGGGGCACATTGAGGCTCACCTGCGGGGCAGAGTTCGGAATGCTGTCGGTGCACGGTTGGATCAACCGGTACCTGGCCCTCTACCCACAAATGAACGTGGAGGCTGTGTCGGGATGGGGCCCCCCGCGAGATCCGACACGGACGTCCCTTCGCAACGTCACAAGGGCGGACCGCGCAGTCCCGGGGCGAAGCTCTTGATAAGCGCGGTCAGCAGCCGGTTCCCGCCAAGCCCTACTGCGACGGGACATAGGACTTGTAGGTGATCTTCCATTCGCCGTTGATGCGCAGGAGCAGGAGCTGCTCATCCAGCGCCTGCGCAGGGCTGAATCTCAGGCGCAGCTGAACAGTTGCGCTGTCGCCCTGGATCGCGACCCGGGTGATGTTTCGCTCGATCCGCTCCGCCCCGGGAGCGGGGGTTCCGTTGAAGTAGCGGACGTACTCATTGAAGGACCAGGTGACGAGCTGGTCCCCCCGCAGGCCCTCGATTCTCGCCGACGGCAGGAAGGCCTCGCGGATCGGGTCGGGTTTGCCGGTCACGCCCCCCTCGAAGTACTTGCCCACGACGGTGCGGATCGCCGCCTCATCGGCCGACCCCGCGTCCGGTCCCGCCCCGCCGGGGGGCGGGATCGCCGCCGCCAGGTTCAGGAAGGGCGCGCGCTCGAACACCTCGCGGCTCTCGACAATGCGTCCGAGGTCGGCCTGCCTCGCACCGTCGATCCGCACTTCCCGGTGCGCAGCCCGGATCTCGCTCCAGTCCTTCGCAATCCCCTCGAACCCCCGGGCGTCGCGATAGGTCACCATCACAATGGCGTTCCAGGGGCCCTCATCCGAGCCGGTGTCGAACCAGACATAGCTGACGAAGAGGCCGCGCTTCACCGCGATCTCGTCCATCGCGAACCAGTTCGCCCGAACATAGCGCTCGAGCTGGCTCAACTTCCCCGGAGCGGACTTCAGGTAGGTCAGGGTCACCACGCGCGCGTCGGGGGCGGCGGTCTGGCGCGCGGCGGCGGCGGGATCCGCGCCCGCCAGCGCCAGGGTCGGCCACGCCAGGATTCCCAGCAGGGCGGAAACCACATGCCTTCGCCACAATCCGCCGGTAGATGTCGGTGTCGCGCCGGAAACGGCTATCTTCCGGGATATCGAGATCATGCTGGGTCCATCGGCTGTTTCGGCAAGGATAGGCGCCCTGCACCAGGGAGAAAAGCGATGAGAATTGAACACTCTCTTCAGGTAATTTGAACCATGGGATCCCGCCCCGTACTGTCGCTCGACGCGATCCATGTGGTCGACGCCATCGCGCGGTGCGGGTCGTTCGCCAAGGCGGCGGCTGAGCTTCACAAGGTGCCGTCGGCGCTCAGCTACACGGTCAACCAGCTGGAGCGCGAACTGGGCGTCAGGCTCTTCGAACGGAGCCGAAGCCACACCCGCCTGACGCCGGCGGGCCAGGACCTGCTTGAGGAGGGCCGGCGTCTTCTTCAGCTGGCCGCCGCGGCGGAGCGTCGGCTCGGGCGGATCGCCGCCGGCTGGGAAGCCGACCTGCGCCTCGTCGTCGACACCCTGCTGGGCGTGCAACGGCTGTTCCCGGCCCTGATGGACTTCTATGCGCTGGCGTCCGGGACGCGGGTGCGTCTCGCAGAGGAGTCACTGGAGGGGTGCTGGGAGGCCCTTGTCGAGGACAGGGCGGACCTTGTCATCGCCGGGCTCGGCGCCGGGGGCATTCCCTCTGGAGGCGGCTATGTCGTGTTCCCTCTTGGCGCGGTCGCCTTCGACTTCGCCGTTGCGCCCGGCCACCCCCTGGCCCGCCATGCCGGCGCGCAGGGCGCGCCCCTCTCCGAGGCGGAGGTGCGGCCGCATCGCGCGGTCAGCATCGCCGACAGCTCCCGCGCCCGGTCGGCGCGCACCTACGGCCTGCTGGCGGGCCAGGAGACTTTGACGGTGCCCACCATGGCGGCCAAGCTCGAGGCCCAGAGGGCGGGCCTGGGCGTGGGCTTCCTGCCGCGATTCCTCGCCAGACCCGAGTTCGAGCGGGGAACCCTGCTGCGACTGGAGGTCCAGCAGCCGCGTCCCGAGGCCCGCTTCGCCCTGGCCCACCGCGCCCATGAACTGGGGCAGGCCGGCCGTTGGTTCGCCGAGCGCCTGATGCAGCAACCGATTCTAGAGGAATGGAGCGCCGGATCGGCGTCAGGATAACGGCGACCGGTCCAAGGTTCCCAAACCGGGAGCCTCTGCGTCCCCCAAAGCCCTACCCCACGTCGAAAAGGTCGCAACCCCGCCAACCTGGCTTGGACCGGGGCTCGCCCCGGATCTTTCTTTTCGTATCTCTGGTATGCGCTGGCGCCGCCTTGCCCGGAGGTTCAGGGCGG
>NZ_JADBZL010000010.1:0-7149 GCF_020402505.1 Phenylobacterium sp.
CGCTGGCGCGCCTGGTCCAGGGGCTCGGCGAACAGGGCCTCGTAGTCCTGGGCTAGCAGCCACTTCGCCGACTTCCCCCGCTGGTAGCCCTGCCAGATGGCGCGCACGTAGGGATAGCGACCGCCGCGGGTGCGGGAGATTGCGCCCAGGGCGATCAGGGCCCAGCCGAGGCTGCGGGTCTGCGGATAGGAGAAGGCCACCAGGCAGGCCTCGCCCAGGCCATCGCGGCCGTAGCCGCTCAGCACGTGCCAGACGTCGTGAACATCGCGGATGCGCCGGCCCATCCAGGCCACCGGATGCGGGGCGTCAATCTCGCCGGCGCCCTCACGGCTGACATCGGCGAGGCCATCGGCCGAGATCTGCTGGGAGCGGATGAAGTGGCGGTAGGCCGCGCCGACCGAGCCCTGCGGGAAGGTGTCCAGCCAGGCGTCATCCATCAGCCGGTGGGCGAACTCCTGGCGCTCGTACGCGATGCGGCCGCCCTGCAAGGTCGAGCAGAGCCGCTGATAGCACTTGTTGGTGGAGTCGCCCGACAGGGCCCGCATGATCTCGAAGACCTGGCGGGTGTCCTCCTTGTTGCGGAGCAGGCGCCGCAGGGCGCGCAAGGCGGCCCCCCAGTCGCGGCGGGGGGCGGGAAGCGGCCTGTCGGCAGTCAGAACGTCGGCGGTCATGGCGTCCACTAAACACTGCTAAGTTAAAAGGAAGTAGCGCCGCACGGGTCCGGTTTCAAGGGTCTGCCGCCCTTCGCCGACATGCTGTATGCCTGCCGACACATGACCCTCAGGAAGCGCTCCCTCAACCTCGCCGGCCACGCCACCTCCCTGGCGCTGGAGCCGGAATTCTGGACGGCGCTGGAGGCGCTCGCCGCCGCCAGGGGTCTGCGACTGGCCGCCCTGGTGGCCGAGATCGACGCCGGTCGGGGAGCCCGCCCCCTCGCCTCCGCCTGTCGTATCGCCGCCCTGCAGGCGAAGGGCTGAACCGCCCGCGCCGCGCGTGCTACATCCGTTCGCATGTCGGAGACGGAATCACTCGGCGGGCCGGAGGCGGGGCGCGGCCTCACCCTCAGCCAGAGGGCCAGCGCGGGCCTGCGCGCCGGGGCCGAGCCAGACTACCTCAAGGGCCTGAACCCCGAGCAGAGGGAGGCCGTGGAGGCCGTCGAAGGCGCCGTGCTGGTGCTGGCGGGCGCCGGCACGGGCAAGACCCGGGTCCTGACCACGCGCCTGGCCCACATCCTGGCCACGGGCCGGGCCCGGCCCTGGGAGATCCTGGCCGTCACCTTCACCAACAAGGCGGCGCGGGAAATGCGCGAGCGCCTCGCCGCCATCCTCGGGCCCGAGGCCGAGGGCCTGCGCTGGCTGGGCACCTTCCATTCCATCGCCGCCCAGATCCTGCGCCGGCACGCCGAGATCGTGGGGCTGAAGTCCACCTTCACCATCCTCGACACCGACGACCAGGAGCGCCTGATCAAGCAGGTGATGGAGGCGGCCAACATCGACGTGAAGCGTTGGACTCCCAAGGCCCTGGCCGGCCTGATCGACCACTGGAAGAATCGTGGCTGGACGCCGGAGAAGCTGCCCTCCGGCGAGGGGGCGGGTTTCGCCGGCAACAGGGTGCAGGAGCTCTACCGCGCCTACCAGGATCGCCTGCGGGTGCTGAACGCCTGCGACTTCGGCGACCTCCTGCTTCACAACCTGACCCTGCTCCAGGCCCGACCGGACATCCTGGAGGAGTACCACCGCCGCTTCCGCTACATCCTGGTCGACGAGTACCAGGACACCAATGTCGCCCAGTACCTGTGGCTGCGCCTGCTGGGCCAGTCGCGGGGCAATGTCTGCTGCGTGGGCGATGACGACCAGTCGATCTACGGCTGGCGGGGCGCCGAGGTGGACAACATCCTGCGCTTCGAGAAGGACTTCCCGGGGGCGAAGGTCATTCGGCTCGAGCGCAACTACCGCTCCACCGCCCACATCCTGGGCGCGGCCTCGGGCCTGATCGCCGCCAACCGAGGCCGGCTGGGCAAGACCCTGTGGACCGAGGCGGAGGGCGGAGCCAAGGTCCGGGTCCGCGGCGTCTGGGACGGCGAGGCTGAAAGCCGCCTTGTCGCCGAGGAGATCGAGCGGGCCCACCGGGGCGAGCGCGACGAAGCCCCCCTCGCCTACCGCGACATGGCCATCCTGGTGCGGGCCTCCTTCCAGATGCGCGCCTTCGAGGAGCGCTTCGTCCTGATGTCCATCCCCTACACGGTGGTGGGGGGGCCGCGCTTCTTCGAGCGGGCCGAGATCCGCGACGCCCACGCCTACCTGCGCCTCGTCCAGTCGCCGGACGACGACCTCGCCTTCGAGCGCATCGTCAACACCCCCCGCCGGGGCATTGGCGAGGCCTCCGTCCAGAAGCTGTTCCAGATCGCCCGGGCCTCGGGCGTCTCGGCCCTGGCCGCCGCCCGCGAGGCCGCCCTGACGGACGAACTGCCCGCCCGAACCCGCACCGCCCTCTCGGGCTTCCTGCGAGACCTCGACCGCTGGACGGCCCTGTCCCGCGACACCCACCACGCCCGCCTGACCGAGACCATACTGGAGGAAAGCGGCTACACCGACGCCCTGCGCGCCGACCGCACCCCCACCGCCCAGACCCGGCTGGAGAACCTGAAGGAGCTCGTCCAGTCCATGGACGCCTTCGACACCCTTTCAGCCTATCTGGAGCACGTCTCCCTGGTGATGGACATGGACCGCGGGCCCCAGGCCGACGCCGTGCAGATCATGACCCTGCACTCGGCCAAGGGGCTGGAGTTTCCCCTGGTCTTCCTGCCCGGCTGGGAGGAAGGGGTCTTCCCCTCCCAGCGCAGCCTGGACGAGACCGGCGAGAAGGGCCTGGAGGAGGAACGGCGCCTCGCCTATGTCGGCCTGACCCGCGCGCGGAAATCGGCCCGCATCTCCTTCGCCGCCAACCGCCTGGTCTATGGCCGCTGGACCAGCCAGCTGCCCAGCCGCTTCGTCGACGAGTTGCCGGAGGCGCACGTCGAGGCGGTCTCCGAGACCGGCTACTTCAGCGGCGGACCCGGCATGCAGGCGGCGGCCAGCCGCTGGGACGAGACCCCGGCCTTCGGCTCCGGCTACGACTCCCCCGGCTGGCGGCGGGCCCAGGACCGGGGGCGGCCCGCGGCCCCCGTCAACCGCAAGGCCGTGATCGAAGGTGAGGGCAAGCTCCTGGCGGTCTCAGACCCCCAGTCCAGCGCCTATTCCCGGGGCGACCGCGTCTTCCACCAGAAGTTCGGCTATGGGCGGGTGCTGGCGGCGGAGGGCTCCAAGCTGACCGTGGCCTTCGACAAGGCCGGCGAGAAGAAGGTCCTCGACAGCTTCGTGGCGAAGGCCTGAGGCCCAGCCGCCGCTTGCAGGCGGGCGCCCGCCGCGCCATCGTGCCGCCCCTGACAGGGAGAGACGGATGGCCAGGCTGACCGCGAACGGAATCGAGATCGAGTACGACATCCACGGACCCGAGGGCGGAGAGCCTGTCGTCCTGGTCATGGGCCTGGGCGCCCAGATGATCCGCTGGTCCATGGACATGGTCGGCGACCTGGCCGGGCGCGGCTATCGCGTGGTGCGGTTCGACAACCGCGACGTCGGTCTGTCGCACCGGTTCGACGACGTTCCGCCGCCCAGCATCGGCGACGTCGCCAAGGCCGTGCGCGAGGGCCGGCGGCCGGACGTGCCCTACTTCCTCTCCGACATGGCCGCCGACGCGGCGGGCGTCATCGAGGGCCTGGGTTTCGGCTCCGCCCACGTGGTCGGCGCCTCCATGGGGGGCATGATCGTCCAGATGCTGGCGGCCGAGCACCCACACCGGGTGCGCTCGATGACCTCGATCATGTCCACCACCGGCAATCCGGGCCTGCCGCCGGCCAGGCCCGAGGCGGTGGCCTTCCTCGTGAACCGGGGCCCGGATCCGCACACGGACCTCGAGGCCTTTCTCGACCATGGCCTGGCCTCGGCCAGGGTGATGGCGGGACCCGCCGGGGTCCTGGACGAGGCCGCCGAGCGCGCCGGAATCGAGCAGTCCTTCCGGCGCGCCTATTACCCCGTCGGCTTCCTGCGCCAGTATGCGGCCATCCTCGGCAGCGGTGACCGCCGGGAAGCCCTGCGCCGCATCACCGCCCCCACGGTGGTGATCCATGGGGCGGACGATCCCCTTGTGCCGGTGGAGGGCGGCCACGACACCGCCGCCTGCATCCCCGGCGCCGAGATGCACGTGCTGGAGGCCATGGGCCACAACATCCCCGCGCCCCTGATCCCGAAGGTCTGCGACCTGATCGAGCGGGCCGTGCGCCGCGCCGCATGAAGATCGAGCTGGCGGGCGCGGCGGCCTTCGCCTGCCTCGGCCTGATCGCGGGCGCCCTGCTGCGGCCTCAGCCTGCCGACTTCCGGCCAGATCCGGCCTTCGAGACGCCCGGCTTCACCGGTCCTCCGGACGGCCCGTTCGGCGGCGCCGACCCCACAGGGGGATGGAGCGGCGGCGGATGGACCGGGATTGGCCCGGTCCCGGACTATGTGGTCGGCACGGACTCCCTCCAACCGCCTTCGGGTTATGTCCCGCCGCCCCCCGCCTGGGAGGAGCCTCAGCCCGCCGCCGAGGCGGCCCCGCCCCCGGGGCCTCCGGCGGAGGCCATCGCACCCGCGCCGCCGGCCTCCGCGCCGGGGCCCTCGCCTTCCCCGCCGGAGCGCCCTAAGGAGGGCGAATGAGTGACGACGCCGTCCAGATCATCGCCCGGGGGCCCCGCGCCGCCGCCGAGGCCGCCGCCGCGAGCCTCGACGCCGACCCGCTGTTCGAGGGAACGACCTATTCCATCCTGGAGGAGGACGAGGACCACGACGTCTGGCGGATCGACGCCTTCCCCACCACGACCGAGGAAGCTGACGGCCTGAAGGCCCGGCTGACCGCCCAGCCCGGCCTGATCGTCACGGTGGAGGACCTGGCCGATGCGGACTGGCTGGCCATGTCCCTCTCCGGCCTGCCCCCCGTCCGCGCCGGGCGCTTCTTCGTCTACGGCGCCCATGACCTGGGCCAGGTTCCCGCCAACGCCGTGGCCCTGCGGATCGAGGCCGGGGCGGCCTTCGGCACAGGCCATCACGGCACCACGGTCGGCTGCCTCCAGGCCTGGAACGACCTCATCAAGGCCCGCCGCTTCGGCAAGGTGCTGGACGTCGGCGCCGGCACCGGCGTGCTGGCCATCGCCGCCGCCCGAACGGGCGCCCGCCTGGCGCGCGGTACGGACATCGACGCCCCCTCCGTCCGCATCGCCCGGGAGAATGCGGCCCTGAACGGCGCCCGGGCCGAGTTCGTCCACGCCTCGGGCCTCGGCCACCGACGCGTGCGCTCGGCGGCGCCCTACGACCTGGTCTTCGCCAACATCCTGGCCCCGCCTCTTGTCGCCCTGGCCCAGGACATCCGCGGCGCCCTGCGCCCCGGCGGCGTCGCCATCCTGTCGGGCCTCCTGCGCACCCAGGAGCGGCGGGTGCTGGCGGCCTACCGCTCTCGGGGGTTCCGCCTGCTGCGCCGCATCCACCGCGACGCCTGGGCGACCCTGGTGCTTGAGCGGCCCTGAGGGATCAGGCCACGACCAGCCCTGCACCAAGCTCAGCGCATCACAAGCGCAGGCGTTCCTGCAACTTCTGATTAACCAGGTGGGCCTTTCAGGCCGCCTGCATCTCGCGGTTGGGCGAGCCGCCGTGCCGGAGGCTGAACCAGATGCTGTTCTGCTGGGCGTCGAGGTTCCGGCTCACGCCCAGCCAGGCCTTCCCCGCAGGCGTGCAGGCCACGCGGAAGATCCCCGCCCGGGACTTGCGACCCTCCTTCCAGGCATGGGCAGTGTCTCGGCGGCGTTGCTTGTCCACGGTCTCATCCTCGACGTGAGCCAGGCTCCCTACAGCGGCGACCCGCCTTCGTCAATTATACCCGGATGTTATTAGCGATTGGCCGCGCGCCATTCGTCAGCCAGCAGCGCGTAGACATAGCTGTCGCGCCAGCCGTCACGGGCCTTGAGGTTCTTCAGCATATGGCCCTCGCGGCGCATCCCCACCTTCTCCATGATCGCATAGGAGCCTTGGTTGCGGGCGTCGCAGGTGGCCCAGATGCGGTGGTGGCCCAACTCCGTGAAGGCGATCCGCGCTAGGGCTCGGGCCGCCTCGGTCCCATAGCCCTTCCCCCACGCGTCCCGGCTGTAGCAATAGCCGACGGCGCTGTTGTCGCTGTTGGCGTCGTGCAGAGAGATGGAGCCGATCATTTCAGACGTTGCCTTCACCTCGACGGCCAGGCTCAGCTCCTCCCGCGGCCAGGTCTTCTGCCGTTCAAGATTGCGGTCCAGCACCTCTCGGGTGACCTCCAGGGTGTTGGGGCCCCAGGGCATGTAGCGCACCACCTCCGGGTCGGTGGCGTAGGCGTGGATGGAGTCGAAGTCGTCTTCACGGAAGTCGCGCAGCAAAAGCCGCTCAGTCTCGATGGGGAGCCAGAATGGGGTGGACACGGGAACGATCCGATTCAGGAGGGTTGGGCGGGTTCGAGGTCTTGCCAGACCCCGACCGATGTTGGCGGGGTCTGGTTCGAGGCGGCGTCAGCTCAAGGCGTGCGCATTCGAACGACCCCGGTGGGATCGTTGGAATTGGAGCAAGCGAGAGCCTCAGCGCGAACCATGGGCGGCTCGTAGCCGAGCTTGCCGCAAACCGCAAGATTGCGGCCTTTGCGCACCCCACAAGTCGGGCCTAGATAGCGCTCATGCGCCAGAGCTTCAAAGAGTCCGCCGATCCGTCCTACGGGTCCCGCCACCTGCCCCGCATCCGCGCCGCCATGGCCGCCCAGGGGCTCGACGGCCTGCTCGTGCCCCACGAGGACGAGCATCAGAACGAATACCTGCCCGCCGCCAACGACCGGCTGGCCTGGGCCACGGGCTTCACCGGCTCGGCCGGCGCCGCCATCGTGATGGCCGACCGGGCCGCGGTCTTCGTGGATGGCCGCTACACCATCCAGGTTCGGGCCCAGGTGGACGCCGCCCTGTTCGAGATCTGCGACCTGGTGGTCGGCGGGGTCCCGGCCTGGATCGAGGCCAACACCCGCCCCGGCCAGGTGATCGGCTACGATGCGCGCCTGCACAGCCCCGACGCC
>NZ_JADBZL010000100.1:0-20005 GCF_020402505.1 Phenylobacterium sp.
GCGATTTTCTTTGCGCACCCGACGCCCAGACTTGCTGCGGCTCCGGGATTTCCTCGCAAGATCAGAGGGTTCCCACGTGATCCCCTGAAACTCCGCCAGGGACTATTGGGGTCCGCCCCGGGGAAGGGACGGACGGATGAAGCGATCCAGGTTCACTGGAGAGCAGATCTTCGGGATCCTGCGGGAGCAGGAGGCCCAGCCTTCGCGGCTGCGACACTTTCGCAATATCCAGGGCGAGACGCTTGCAGAAGCGTCCGGCGGTATCCACGTCCGCCGGCAGATGGAAGACCCAATGACCATAACGCCGGTTCACGGCCCTGCGGCTGACCGGGGCTTCTGACAAACACAGACAAAGGGAAAACACGATGCGGACTGTTCTGGTGGCCGGTTTCGCGCTGGTGCTCGCGGCCTGCGGCGAAGCAGCCGACCTGCAACCCGTGAAGCAGGGTGCGCTCGATCTCGGCGGGCAGGCGCTCGAGGCGGCGAGCGGCGCTGTCGATACCAAGACGGCCTGCATGCTCGCCGGACAGAACGAAGCATTCTGTGGCTGCGTTCAAGACAGCCTGGGGTCCAAGATTACCGGCGAGCACCTGGAAGCCCTGAAGACTGTCGTCGGCGAAAGTCTGAGCGGAGAAGGCTTGTCGGCCGCCATCGAGAAAGCCGGCAGTGTTGACGCGCCGACCCGCCAGGCACTGGTGCAATGTGCAACAACCGCCGCCGTTGAAGGCGCTTTGGCCGAGGCGGGGAACTAGCCTTTCAACCCCTCTGACCGAGCGGCTGTTTGAGGCTAATGGCCGTTCAGCCATCGGCGGCTTGCGGATGTCGAGATGCAGCTCCATCGCCTCGAGCCAGTCCCTCCAGCCCGGCTCGAACTGAAGCACGCCCCGCCGAACCTCATGAGCGAGGCCGAGGCGGCGGCGCTCCTTTGTCCGCGCCCTGAGGGTTGCGGTGACCTGGGTGTGTGCGTGACCGGTGTCGTGGTGGTTGACTGCGGCCGATGAGAAGCGTGCGCCGAGTTCGGCCCCACCGCCACCCACCCCTCCGACATCCCTGCCTGAGCAGACCGGTCCCGCCATGTCGCGGAACCTGCGGGCTTATTCGCGCCCGAACCGTCTGTGGAGAGGCCCCTGGGGCCGGGGGTCGCGGGGCGGTTGGCGCCGGGAAGGGGGCGCGTCTGCGCGGGCTGCCCGAAAGTCTGGGATCAGGTGCAGGCGCGGAAGCTCAGAAACCTGACGAGGCGCCGCGATATCCGCCGCGTTGTCTTCGGGTCGGGCCCAGTCTGGAACGGAAGTGAGAAGAGGATGGGCCGAAACGCGATTTCCTTCGGAGCCCGGGTGCTGCCGGGCCGCCAGCAAGGCGTCGAACGCCGGGTACAGGCAGCTAGCCGACGACCCGGAAACCGGTGTTCGACGTGGCGCTTTCGGGTGTATTGGCCGAGCGGGCCGCCACCCGGTAGCGGTTGCAGTGGCTGGCGTGACAAAGGAATGATCCGCCGCGAATGACCCGGTGTGATCCATCCGGGGGGCCGACGGGGTCGGGACCGGCCCGCCGGGGGTCCGGTTGAGCCGTCCAGACATCTCTGCACCACTCCCAGACATTGCCCGCGACCTCGAAGAGCCCAAATCCGTTCGGCGGGAAACTCCTTACGGGGCATGTGCCATGGTGACCGTCTTCCGCGGTGTCGGCCTGCGGAAAGTCACCCTGCCAGATGTTGCACATGTGGGCGCCGCCGGGGGTCAGCTCATCGCCCCAGGGATACCGGGCGCCGACAAGGCCGCCCCTCGCCGCCGCCTCCCACTGGGCCTCGGTGGGCAGGTGGACTCCCGCCCATCCGCAGTAGGCGAGGGCGTCGTTCCACGACACGTGGACGACCGGGTGCTCGCTCTTGAGAGTGACATGACTTCCCCGGCCCGCAGGCCAGCGCCAGCAGGCGTCCGGGACCTCCCACCACCAGGGCGAGCCGTCGATGCGCCGCCGTACGCTCTTGGCCACCCGGCGCGAAACCAGGGTGTGAAAGACGAGGGAAGACCCGAACCGCTCCGCTTCCGTCCGGTACCCGGTCGCCTTCACAAACTCGGCGAACTGGGCGTTCGTGACCGTGGTGGCCGAAATGCTGAAGCCAGACAGGGTGACCCGACGAGGTGGTCCTTCGCCATCCTCTGGGTTGGCGTCTGCATCCTCGCCACCCAGCAGGTAGGAGCCTCCAGGGATCGGGAGCCAGTCGAAACCGACGCCTCGCTCTCTTCGAAGGTTGTGGTCCTTCATCCCCGCTTCCGGGCGAGGCGAATGAGGGGCGCAGCAACTCATGAGAGGCTTCCGGCAGGTGGGCGCATCACGACGCCGTGGATGCCCAAGCCGCAAACGGCTTCGGAACCCGACGCCGGGATTCTAGCGCGACAGACACTTGGACAGAAAGGCCTGGATAACGGCCCGCCCCTGTTCCTCTTCCGCCAGTTGCTCCGGCGTCTTGGGGCCCGCTTCGATTCGAAGGCCATCGCCTGGCCTGCCCCAGTAGTATCCGTGTCCACTCTCCTTGACCTTCAGGACTTCCACCTTACGGCCGGCGGCGCGCATTACGGCAATTGTCGGCTCGACCAGGCGGGCGGGGACTTGGATGTCGCCTTCGCTGATCAGGAATAGCGCGGGAATGCGGATGTCCGCGGCGTTCCGCTCTATGCTCTTGTCCCGGATGACTTCGTCGAGCTTCGCCCCAGCGAGGCCGCGGGCGGTCAGGCCCGCCAAAAGCGCATTGCGGGTCGAAGACATGAACTGGACACTTGCCGGACGCATGTCCGAGAGGGGCGGGCGGGCGAAATCGCCCCGGAGGTAGAGATCCGGATTCGTCATCCAGGGCGCACCGGCGACGACGCAGGCCGCCTCATCGCCCGTCCGGATCGCTGTCCGAAGAACGAGGTTGCCGCCATGGCTGCCGCCGAAAAGGGCGACGCGGCTCCTGTCGAGGGAAGGGTTCCGCTTCACGTAGCGAAGCGCCGCGATCACATCTTCCTCCTCGTCGCCGAGGATCGCCCCATCGCGATAGCCGATGGAGAGGATGGCCCAGTTGCTACGATCCAGCATCTCGACCGTTGGCGACGGGCTGCGCCCCTCAGGCGTCGCAAGCGTCCGGATGAAGGCGAAGTCTCTTCCGCCCTTGCCGCCGTGGACGGTAATAACGGTCGGGAACGGGCCCGGTCCCGGGGGCTGGTTCAGAACGGCCTTGAGTTGGAGGCCATCCCCGGACGGAATCTGGACTTCCGTCACCGTCCTGCCAGGGGCCGCCCATGCCGCCTGTGAGACAAGAGCAACTGTAAGCGCCAAACCAGCCAATAGCTTCATCGGATACCTCCTCATCCTGCACCCGGACGGGCGCGCCTTAAGCCTCAGTATCTGGCCAGGACCTCGACTCCGGCGATCCGTGTCGTGGTCACCCGACCGGTCATCCGCGAGGGCGTGTTCCCCGCGTTCCAACGGTTCCACTGCGCCCTGAGCTCCTCCGCCTTGCCCGGATTGGACCCTGCAAGGTCCCTTGTCTCGGAGGGATCGCGCCGAAGGTTGAAGAGAAACGTCTTCCGTCCGCCGGCGGGGAGATCGACTTCGATAAGTTTCCAGTCGCCCTTCCGGATCGCGAAGTCCGTTCCGGCCCGCCAGTAGAGGGCGTCATGTGCGGGCGTCGAAGGGTTCCTGACAGGCGCGCGCAGGTCCACCCCGTCGATATCCTTCACCTGGTCTTCGAGACCAGCGGCGCCAAGGATGGTGGCCCCCAGATCCAGGGAAATCACCGGCTGTGAGTAGGTTCGAGGAGCCTTCCAGCCCTTCGGCCATCGGATCAGGAAGGGGGTCCTTATGCCTCCCTCCCCAAGATCACGCTTGTGTCCATTGAACGGCGCATTGGAACAGATCTCGGCAATGTAGGGCGGACATCCGTTGTCGCTCACGAAGAGGACGAGGGTGTCATCCCGCAAACCCCGGCGATCAAGATCCCGGAGGACGGTCCCTACGCTGTCGTCGAGGGCGGTCACCATGGCGGCGTAGGCCCGTTTCCTGGGATCCTTTATCCCCGCCACTCTGTCGACATAGGCCTTGGTGGCTTCAAGCGGCACGTGCGGCGCATGATGCGCCAGCACCAGGAAGAAGGGCTTTTGCCGGCCGCCCGCTCTGTCAAGGAACGAAAGGGCTTCGTCTGTGAGGACATCCGTGAGGTAGTCGTCGACCTCTACCGGGGCGCCCATCCGGGTGTAACCCGGCGAACGCACACGCTCCAGGGGCTCTCCTTCCGTCCGAAGCAACAGGTCGCCTTCCCGCGGATGGAGGATGTATGAACCGCCGCTTGCAAAGCCGAAGTACTCGTCAAAACCCCGCTTCAGTGGCGAAGCGTCTGGCCTACGTCCCTGGAGATGCCACTTTCCGACCAAGCCCGTGAAGTAACCCGCGCGCTGCAACCGTTCGGCAATCGTCGGAACATCTGCGGGCAGGGACATCTCGACCTGGTCACGAGCATTTCCCGGATTGAAGTCATGCCCGAACCTCGCCTGGTAACGGCCGGTCTGAAGGCCTGCACGCGAAGGGCTACAGACAGCGGCAGTAATGTAGCCGTTGCTGAAGACCGTGCTCTCCCGCGCCAGGCGGTCCAGGTTCGGCGTTGGGAATTGCCCAGGTTGGAGATACCGAAGGTCTCCGACGCCCAGGTCGTCGGCGACGATCAACACCACGTTCGGGGGCTTCTGCTCGGCTTCCGATGGCGTGGCCCCTAGGTTCAGAGCCGCTGTGGCGGCGAGGCTCGCCAGGAGTGTCTGAATCCGCATCTTCGGCTTCCTTCTGCCTTCCCCTCATGGTCGCGAATTTGGAACCTGGAACTCAGCGGCTGAAGCGTTTGAGGAAGGCCCATGCTTCCTCGCTGCTGTCGAAGTCGTTCGTCGATCGGCCGCCCAGCTCCTCGGCGAGCGCCGCCTTGTTTCTGGACCTTCCTGGAAGCCCGTGACCTGCACCGTTCATCCGGAGGAACGCCACTTCGACGCCATCCCGACACGACTTCCATGTTCGCCCCTCGGTGGTCATGCCGTCTTCAGGATCGCGGTCTGGGAGGGTTCGCAGCTCGGGATCACCAAGGCAGCCATTCGCCCGGACCCAGAAGCGAAGGGTCTCTTCCGCCGGAAGCACACGGCCCTGGTCGATTTGCCGGCCCCCTACGGGACCCCCAGCATAGGGAACCAGCGGGTCTGCAGTTCCATTCATCATCAGGATTGGCACCGCCTGATTGGGCTTGCACGAGCCCTGAAGAGGTTCCGGGAGGCTGGCCACCATCACGACAGCGCCCGCGATCAGGTCGGTCATCTCGCAGGCTAGGCGGTGAATCATCATGCCGCCATTTGATCCGCCGACGAGGTAGATGCGTCGCGGATCGACCTGTGGCAGGGCGCGCAACTCGCCGATCAGAGCCCGGAAGAAAGCGACATCGTCCGTGTTTTCCAGTCGCCTGAGCATATCCGGCGAGGCGCGACCATCATTCCAGCCATAGTTCACGCCCTGCGGATAGACGGCGATGAACCCCTCGCGATCACCGATATCGTTGAACCCCATCTGCCGAGCCCTGCGAGGCGCTGTCCCGTTTCCACCGTGAAGGGCGATCACTACGGGCAGGTTGCGGGCCTCAGTCGGGGGCGCATGGATGAAATAGATCCTCTCACTCCCACCCGCCCTGAGCTCGCGTTGTGTCAACCCCTCCATAAGCCGAGGATTGGCGATATCCGCGGCGAGCGACGGCGGTGGAAGGGAGGCCCTGTCCAGGGATTGGGCCACAGTGTTTGTGGATGACATGAGCAGAAGCGCCGGCAGAAGACACGGAAGGATCCCGCTAAGGCGACTGCGGTTCTTCATCAGACAAGGCTCCAAAGGCAATCCAAAGAGTATTGCGGGACGTGCGCAGCGCGCCCTGAGGCTACCAGCGGTACCGGACCTGGACACCGTACCGGCGGGGATCGCTGTAACGAACCTGGGTCGCGCTCCGGAACACGACGTAGCTCTCGTCAGTGACGTTGTTTGCGTAAGCGGAGAGTTCGACCCTTTCGAAGGCGACCCCGACGCGAGCATCCAGAAGATCCCGGTCATCGAGCTCCAGAGCTGAGTCGATTTCCTGGAAGCCGCCTGTCTGGCCAGAGTAGGAGAGGTTCAGGAAACCCTCCGCGTCTCCGACCACAGGGCGGCGGAAGTTTACCTCCAGGGCCCGGGTCCAGTCCGGGTTCTGTTGAATGCGGCGTCCCGTCGACTTCAGTTTGCCACCTTGGCGCGAAAGGCTGGCGTCCGCCCTCAGGCGGCCGCCAAGCAGTTCCCAACGGCCACTTGCGGTCAGTTCGAGGCCCCAGACTTCCGCTTTGCCGACGTTTGAGATGAAGGACGTCGAAACCACCGGGCATACCGGGTTGGTCACCGCGCAGCCGTTATCCACCTGGCCCTGGAAGTCCTCGACCTCGGTCTGATAGGCGGCCAAGGTGACGAAGATGTTGCGCCCCAGGTCGCCCTTCGCGCCAATCTCGTACGATGTCCCGTTCTCGGGCTGATAGGTCGGCACAACCGGTCTGGGAGCCCGCGGATCGCCGACGCTCGCATTGAATCCGCCTGCCCGATAACCGGTGGCCAACCGACCGAACACGATCCAGTCGAACGGCAGATCGTATGTCAGCGACAGCGCATAATCGAGGTTCGAGAATTCGTCTGAGTCCTCGCTGGTCTGAGCCGGGATCGGCGCATTTGTCGGTCGGGTGAACCCGAAGTTCTGACGCTCCTTCCTGTCATTGGAGTAGCGTAGTTCTCCCTCGGCGCTGAAGGAGTCGGTCAGCTTGAACCCGATGGATCCGTATGGCGCCCAAGACTTGTAGCGCCCGCGCCCTGGCAGGAAGTTCCCTAGGGATGCATTGGCGGGGGTCGGGGTCCGTCCCGTCACGGTCGTGAACTGGTCGTCGCTGTAAAAGGCCTCGAAGCCGATCAGCCAACTGAACCGACCGGACTGGGCCCCCGCAAAGTGAAAGTCCGCATAGAGCGCCTCGAAGTCATCGTTGTTATTGGTCGCAGTATTGGGGTCGGTGATGGTTGTAGCGTTACCGCGGGCCCTCTCGCGGGCCAAGGTCGCCGGATCGAACTGGTCGGTATCGTTCTCCGTGTTCGTGATCCGACGCCGGAAACCTGTAGAGCCTGACAGCGTGCCCAGGTCTGATTCCCAAGACAACTGGCCGATCACGGATTGAATCCGTTGCTTCGCGGGTTCCCCGTCGTTCGCGTAGGACGTGAACTTCGGCGTGAAGTATCCGAAGGGGAAGCCGGGGGATCCGGCGGCAACCGTGAACGCCGAGCGGAGCCCTGGCAGATAGTAGAGCCCGTCCTCCACCAGAAGGTTCATATCCAGATCGTCCTGCCGGAATCGAATCTGTCCGCGAAGGGCGTAACCTTCCTGCCGGTCGATGAAATTGCGCTGGGACGCATTGAAGAAAAAGCCTTTGGGTTGATCGAACCACTCGCCCGTCAGGCGGATGGCGACCTGATCGGACACCGCGTGGTTCACGGCGGCCTGAATCTGTTTCAGTTCGGTCTCGAACTGATAGTTCACGTTCACGAAGCCACGGTTGTCCCACCGCGGTCGGGCCGACGAGACGGTGATGGCGCCGCCTATGGCGTTGCGGCCGTAAAGCGCGCCCTGCGGGCCGCGCAGGACCTGAAGCTGTTCAAGATCGAGGAGATCAAGGCGGCTCAGGCTGCGCCCGCCGATCGTACCTCCGCCGATGTAGATGTTATTCCGGTAAAGTCCGACGGCGGCCTCGGTTGAGGTTCCCCGGCCCTGTCCGGAGCCCCTGAGAGTGATCTCCGAGTTCGAGGGCGAGGACGTATCAAGAAACTTCACGCCCGGGACGCTGTTCAGGATCGCCTGGGGATCGACAATGTCCCCGCGCTCTATGAGCTGGTTCACGTCGATGACGGAGGCCGAGACGGGCACGTCGCGCAGCCTTTCCTCACGTCGCCTCGCCGTCACGACGACCTCGCCCACCGATGCCGTCTCGCCCTCACTTCTGACCTGCGCAATGGCCGGGGAGGGGGCACAGGCGAGCAGCGCCGCCGCGCCGGCGCCGCCCAACAGAAAATGACGTTGGATAGACTTGGACATGGGCTTCCCCTCGGTGACTCTGTCGACGCACCTAGAGTGATGGCTTGTCCCAAACTGTCAACACTTTCCAGTCTTCGTGTGTCCACTCGCCATTCGGTCATCCCGGCGCAGGCGCCTCGACGGAAGGTCTCGATTGGGCGACTACGCTCGTGGGACAGCCCCGTTTCGGACAGTTGAGAGGACTGGCTGCGTCCTTGGTTCCGATCGCCCGGATCGACGGCGTTTTCCCTTGAACTCGATCACCGCCTGGGGAATGGCCGCCTGGAGTTGCGTCGCCCGGGCAACGCCCGCGGCGTGCATTCGTCTCGCGAGGTCGCCTGCCCTCCTTGGGTCGCGGTCCGCAACCGCGTCGGTGAGCAGCCGATAGGCTTCGTACTCTGCCTGCCGCATTTCCTGGGTCGCCATGCTCAGGTGGCCGAATGCGTGGCCTACGCCCTCAGACAGGTCACGGATGATCTGATGGAGCCGAGGATTGCGTGCTGCCCCGTACAACACAGAAACAAAGGCGTAAGTGGCGAGCTTGAACTCATTCGGCGTCGTCGCGGGGGCGCCCGCCAGGCGCGCCAGTTGTTGCAGTTCGCGACGCAGGTCCGCGAGTTGGCTCCGGCTGATCCGTTGCGCCGCCAGTTCCGCCATGGCTGCGAAGATGAACTCGCGCGCCTCCATCGTGACGCCGACTTCGTCATCCTGAAGAGAGTTCACGAATGCGCCCTTGCGCGGGAGGATGCGAACCAGGGCGCGAGACTCCAGCAGGCGGAGCGCCTCTCTCACGGGGCCGCGGCTTACGCAGAACCGCGCCGCCAGGTCGATTGTGCTCAGGTGATCGCCCGGCCGCAGTTCCCCACTGACGATCATGCCGCGAACGGCGCGGGCGATGTCTGGGGGAGTGAATCGACCCTCATTCGCGCTCTCTGACTTCAAGCCTCGATGCTCCTGATCCACGCCTTATCCGCCTCGAAGGTGCGGCTGACGAATTCGACTGCCTGAACCCTCTCTGAACCCGACTTCAGAGTTCCGGCAAGCCGCAAGCGGGACGACAAGGAAACGCCTAAAGCCTCTCTTGTCAAAACAGATGACACTATGTTTGTTTATTGCAGACAGATTATACGACCCCGGGCGGAGGTACGCTTCATGAAGTTCGGAAAAATGGCAGCCTTGGCGGCCACGGTCCTTGGCCTTTCACCCGGGGTGGCGTCGGGTCAGGAGTCGAAGTCGACGCGGCCCAATGTGATCATGATCGTGGCTGATGACCTGGGCGCCACAGACCTCAGCTCCTACGGCTATCCATCCGCCATCCCGACCCCCAACATCGACCGGATCGCAGCGCGAGGCGTTAAATTTACGCGGGGCTACTCGACCGCAAGCGTCTGCAGTCCCTCTCGCGCGGGTCTTCTCACGGGACAGTATCAGCAGCGCTTCGGGTTCGAGTACCTCGCGCCTTCCAGTCCTCGGCAGCCGGACGGCGGCCTGCAGCCGGGACAGACTCTGGTCTCCGAGAAGCTCAAGGGAGCGGGATACCGCACCGTCGCCATCGGAAAGTGGCACCTTGGAATCACCCCGGACAGGCTTCCGACAGCCCGCGGATTCGACGAGTTCTTTGGTTTCCTCGGCGGCGAGACGTCCTATATAGATCCGGCCTCCCCGGATGTGGTGAACCAGTCGGCGCCCTATGTGGGCGAGCGGAGCTTCCGGCGCGAGGCGGAATCGACCCGGATCGGCCGCTGGCGCGCAGGCGTGGCGGAACAGGAGTGGATCCGCAACGAAGGCCAGTACTTGACGGATGCGCTCACTGACGAAGCTGTCGGCCATATCCGTCGTCAGAAGCCCGGTGACCCGCCGCTGTTCATGTACCTGGCCCATCTGGCGCCCCACAGCCCCTTCCAAGCCTCCCGGAAATACTACGATCGATTCCCGCGGGAAAAGGATCCACTCAAGCGGACCTATGCGGCCATGGTGAGCGCTCTGGACGATGGTGTCGGACGTGTGATGTCGGCCCTCGAGAAAGCGGGCATATCCGAGAACACCATCGTCGTTTTCACCTCCGACAATGGAGCTGCGACCTACTTCGGGGTCTCGGACTGTACCCGGCTGAGCGGCGGAAAGCTAAGCTACAACGAGGGTGGGGCAAGGGTGCCCTATATCGTTTCATGGCCCGCCCAGTGGCCCAGGGGCCGGCAGGAGAGCCGGAATGTCTCACACCTCGACCTCTACCCGACCATCCTGGCTGCGGCGGGAATTCCGGCGGACAAGGCCCTTGACGGCTTCGACCTCACGCCCCGGATGAACGGTGACGACACCCCGATCCATGAAGCGCTCTTCTGGCGGACTGGTCCCGAGTTCGCCGCTCTGATGGGAGACTGGAAGCTGATGTCGAACACCCGTCCGAACAGCTTTCCCTGGACCTTCGACCTCAAGCGGGACCCACTCGAGACCCGAAACCTGATGTTTGAGGCTCCCGATCGCACCCGGGAACTCCAGGCGCGTTACAAGGCGTGGCAATCGGAAATGAAGCCGCCAGCCTGGGCTTCCACAAGCGGGTTCCAAGTCTTCCATTGCGGGAGGGTCGTCTTCCACGACCAGTAACAGCTCCTACGGGCGCCCAGGCGACCCAGAGTCGCCGGAGCATAGAAGCCCGCGGGGAGAAATCTCCACTCTTTCATGCCGTTCTCTCGAGCAAGGTGACCCATGTTCATGCGACCTTTCGCCACAAGCCTCGCGGCGATCGTCGGCGCCCTGGCCCTCGAAGGCTCCCTGACCGGAGGCGCGCGGGCCGGTGACACGCGGCCCAATGTCGTCGTGATCCTCGCGGACGATCTTGGATACGGCGACATCAGCGCGCAAGGCGGCCGTATTCCAACACCCAACCTAGACGCCCTGGCGCGATCCGGCGTTCGCTTTACGAGCGGTTATGTCACCGCCGCCGTGTGCGCACCGTCCCGGGCAGGTCTGCTCACCGGTCGCGCCCAGACCCGTTTCGGGTTCGAGTTCAATCCCGTCGGACGCGACGAGCGCGTCGGCCCGCCCACGACCGAGGTCATGATCCCGGCGCTTTTGCGGGACAACCGCTACGACACGGGGATCGTCGGGAAATGGCACCTCGGAAAGTCGCCGGGATACCATCCGTTGGACCGGGGATTCGGAAGTTTCTACGGCGTGCTTGATGGCGGGACGTCCTACTTTCCCGATCCCGGACCCGGGCCGGGTGATGAAGTCGCCGTAACCGCTGACCTGAAGAGCTTCAACCGTGTCCGGATGCCGGTCTATCGGGGCCGGGAGGTTGTGGAAGCGCCGGGCCACCTTACGGAAGGGTTCACGGATGAGGCCGTGGAGTTTGTGTCCCGGAAGCGCGAGGTTCCGTTCTTCCTCTACCTTGCGTACACCGCACCGCACACGCCCCTCATGGCCGCCAAGACCTACCTGGATCGCTTCCGGAACATTGAGGACACCCATCACCGCGTCTACGCGGCGATGGTTTCGTCACTGGATGATGGTGTCGGTCGGCTCCTCCAGGCCCTCGATGCCACAGGCCAGAGGGACAATACGCTTGTGGTGTTCCTGAGCGATAATGGGTGTCCCTTCTACATTCGCGGCGCTTGTTCGAACGCTCCTCTTTCCGGACATAAGGCCCTGCCGTGGGACGGTGGAATCCGTGTGCCATTCATCATGTCCTGGCCGGCCAAGCTGAGGCCCGGTGTCAGCGATCGTCCTGTCTCGTCCCTCGATATCCTGCCGACGATCGCGGCGGTTGCCGGTGCTCAGACGCCGAAGGCCGCAGAGGGGCTCGACCTTGTCCGTCTGATGGGGTCCGGGGGGAGGGCCCGAGCCGAAAGAACCCTGTTCTGGCGCATGGGCCCCAATCACGTCGTCAGGACCGATCGCTGGAGCCTGGTTGTGGTCAACAAGTCGGAGACTGCAGAGGATCCGGAGAGCCTTGTCGGAAGACCTGTGCCTGACGGGGTGCCTGCGACGGTCTCACCGCTCGGCCAATACACGCTGCTTTATGACATTCGAGTCGACCCTGGGCAGACCGTCGATGTCGCGGCCCGCCATCCCGAAGTCGTCTCAGACCTGAAGCGGCGCTTTGCGGCCTGGGACGCCTCCAACATCGCCCCGATGTACACAAGTCGCCGTCAATTCAGCATCGAGGTGAACGGACGAAAGGTTCAACTCTTCAATTAATCCAAGGCGGAATGTGAACCCAGCCGGAGCCGATATGTCTCTCCTATTCAATACGCCGATCGAGGCCAAGCCCGATGGAATGTTTGTCGGCCCCTGGCGGTCGCCACGGAACATGCTGACCGCGCAGTCCTATGATGGGCACAAGTCGATCCACGACGATGACACGGCAAGCAAGCTGGGCTTTCGCGGCGGAACGATTGAGGGTCCCACTCACTTCAGCCTGCTCGCGCCCCTGGGCGTGCGGATCTGGGGCGAAGACTTCCTCGCGCGGGGTTGCATCTCCGCCCACTACCGGGCTCCCTGCTTCGAGGGTGAGGAGACGCAGGCCCAGGTCCGACTGGCGGGCGACCCCCGGAGGGCTGAGGTTCAGGTCCTCAAGCGTGACGGCGTGGAGGTGCTTCGCGGGACGATCTCCCTCGGGCCTGACCATGGACAGACGGCGCTAAACCTCCGACTGGGCCAACTTGAGCCTCTTCGGGAGCGCAGGATCCTGGCCGACATTGTTATGGGCGCGAAGACACCGCGTCGTCAGGTAGTGATGGAGTTCAACCAGAACATGGGCGAACTCTACCCCTTCAGCCTGCGGGAGAAGCTGCAGAGCATAACGGAACCTTCTCCCGCCTACGATCCGGCATCGGCCACCGAGACACCCTGGCGGCGTCCGATCCTTCCCTTCGAGATGATCAGCGTCCTGTGCCAGTACACCATCGCCGACGAACCGATCCCCGTCCGGAACCCAGTTGTCGGTCTGTTCGCCGACCAGGAGATTCGTCTCATTGACGGCCCGCTGTTGGTCGGGGAACCATATGAAGTCGAGCGGACAATGATCGCCATGAGCGGCAGCCGCCGGACGGAGAGCCTCTGGATGCAGACTTCCGTGTACAGGGCCGGAACCGATCACCTCGTGGCGACCCAGCTATTGAACCAGGCCTATTTGAAGGCCTCGTTCCCCGGCTATCCCGAATATGAGGGCGCGTCGGGATGATGTCGCGCCGAGACCTGAATGGCGGGATCCTGAGCGTCGGCCTCGCTGGCGCCGCCCTGGGAGGGGAGGGCCGAATAGTGCGTTCGGGAGAGGCGACCCTGCATTATCGGGTCGTGGGGCGCGGCGCGCCTGTTATCTTCCTGCCGTCTCTGGGCCGTGGGGCTAAAGATTTCGGCCAGTTGGCTGCGGCGGTTTCCAAGGCGGGATTCCGGGCCATCTGTCCGCAGCCGAGGGGTATCGGGGAGAGCCGGGGTCCGATGCAGGCCCTGCGCCTGGATGATCTGGCGAAGGACGTCCTGGCCGTCCTGGATGACGTCTCCGCCGAGCCCGCAATCGTGGTCGGACACGCCTTCGGCAATCGCGTCGCTCGTCGCCTTGCAAGCCTCCACCCATCCCGCGTGCGAGCTGTAATTCTCCTTGCTGCGGGAGGTCGAGTGCGGATGGCGCCCGAAATCGAGCCGATCTTTCTGCAATGCTTTGACCTCTCCCTTCCGGACGAGGTCCGGATGAAGGCGGTCGGCAAGGCGTTCTTTGCGCCGGGCAATGATGCGTCTCCCTGGAGAGATGGGTGGTGGCCCGATGCGGCCCGCGCTCAGCTGCACGCCTCAGAACAGACTCCCGTCGAGCTCTGGTGGAGGGCGGGAGGGCGGCCAATCCTGGTCATCCAGGGCCGGGAAGACATCCTCGCTCCCCCAGCAAACGCCCGGATCCTCAAGGAGGAGCTCGGCGCCCAGGTCTCCGTAATCGAGGCGCCCAACGCCGGTCACGCCATGCTTCCAGAACAGCCCCAGCTGATCGCGGACACAGTGATCACGTATGCGAAGAGCCTGGGATGAGGTCAGATCCGACCCGGGCGGCATGTGGGACTTCGCTTCACTCCACTCACACGCCCGCGGCGCCGACCGTCGAAATCCCATGGGGGCCGCCATGGTCGAGGGGCGCTGGAGGGTGAGGGCGCGCAGACGTGCAACGCCCGTCATTGGAGGTTGAAGGATGGAGCTCAGTCCCTTTGTGGGTCGCAATGCGCCGGACCTTCTCGACAGGCAGGCCTTGCGCTTCGGTGACAAGCCGTTGCTGATCTGGAGCCCCGCCGAGGGTGAGACCAAGGTCTACAGCTATGCGGGATTCGCAGACGAGACCCGCGCCTACGCCGCAGGTCTGGCCGGTATGGGCGTGAAGCCTGGCGACGCCGTCATCATCCATCTCGACAATCATCCAACCCTGCTGCTGGCCTGGTTCGCCTGCGCTCGGATCGGCGCGGTCGCGGTGACGACGAATACCCGGGTGACCCGGGACGAACTCGCCTATTTTGTGGAACACTCCCGGGCCGTAGGTGCGATCACCAGTTCGGCCTATGCCGACCTGCTCAAGCAGAGGGCGGCAAACTGTCGCTGGATTGTCTCGATCGATCCGACAGACCTGCCGGACGCCCAATCCCTGGACACACTGAGGGCGCCACCCGAAGCCTGCCCGACCTGGGAGGCGACGCCAGAGGCGCCTTGCAGCGTTATGTATACCTCCGGGACAACGGCGCGCCCGAAGGGTGTGGTCTGGACCCACTCGAATGTGCTGTGGGCCGCCAGGGCCAACGCCGCACACTTCGGCCTCACACCGGAGGACCGCTGCCTCGTCTTCCTGCCGCTGTTCCACGCCGTTGCCCTGAGCTGGAACTTCCTCGGGACCCTGAATTCGGGAGGGAGCGTCGTCCTGATGCCGCGCTTCTCCGCGACCCGGTTCTGGGATGTAGCGGTGGCCCATGGATGCACGTGGGCTAACATGGTCGGCTTCACCCTGCAGGCGGTCTCTGGGCTTCCGGATCCGCCCTCTCACCGTTTCAGGGCCTGGATCTGCGCAGGGGACCTGAAGGCGGTCAGCTCCCGTTGGGGCATCCGGACGCTAGGCGCCTTTGGGATGACCGAGATGATCAGCCAGCCACTGAGCTCGGATCTGCATCACCCTGGGCCAGAGGGCGCCATGGGGCGGGTCAATCCCGGCTACCGGGTGGACCTGAGGCGTGAGGACGGACTTCCGCCTTCAGCGGGCGAGGTGGCCAGCCTCTGGATCAAGGGCCAGCCTGGCGTGACTATCTTCCAAGGCTATCTCCACGATCCTCAGGCCACTTCCGAGGCCTTCGACTCTGACGGGTGGTTCTGCACGGGCGATCAGGTCATCGCCGCCCCCGACGGTCACGCCTTTTACGCGGGGCGCACCAAGGACATGCTTAAGGTAGGAGCCGAGAACGTCGCCGCCGTCGAGATCGAGCAGGTCATCCTCCAGGTCGCGGGTGTCAGGGAAGCCGCGGTCGTCGGACTTCCGGATCGAATGCTGGACGAGGTCCCTGTCGCCTTCGTCGTGATCGAGGGAAGACCTGAGGAGACGCTCGCCTCGATCCGTGCGCAGTGCCTCGAGCGGCTTGCCGACTTCAAGAGGCCACGCCGCGTTCATGTCGTCGATGAACTGCCGAAAGGACTTCTGGACAAGGTCCTGAAGCGGGAGCTCAGGGAACTGGCGGCAAAACTCGCCATCGCCCCGATCGACCCGGCCGAGGAACGTAAGTGATCGATTCAAGCCTCCCCGACGCCTTCAGGGGCATCCTGGATCGGCTATCCCTTCCAGTGGTCGCGGCCCCTATGCTTAGGGTCTCCAGTCTCCCGCTTGTCGAGGCCTGCTGTAAGGCGGGAGTGATCGGCGCCTTTCCGACGGCCAACTGTCGATCGCCAAACGAGCTGGACGACTGGCTGGGCCAGCTCCGACGCCGACTGTCTCCTCGCGAGGCGCCCTTCTGCCCGAACCTGATCATGCGCAGCCCGACCCTCAGCGCAGATCTTGATCGCCTGATCGCCCATGGCGTGGAGATGGTGATCACCAGCGTCGGGTCGCCAGAGCCCGTCGTCGCGCCGCTTCACGCTGCAGGTTGCCTCGTATTCGCGGACGTCGCTTCGGTACAACATGCCCGCCGGGCGATTGGGGCGGGTGCGGACGGACTTGTCCTCCTGACGGCCGGCGCCGGCGGCCAGACGGGTTGGGCCAATCCGTTCGCTTTCGTCCGCGCCGTCCGCACCTTCTTCAATGGCCCGCTGATCCTCGCGGGTGGCCTGTCGGATGGCGTCTCCCTGCAGGCGGCGCGGGTCCTGGGATGTGATCTTGGCTATATGGGAACGCGCTTCATCGCGACCCTGGAAAGCGCCGCCCCGCAGGCCTACAAGCAAATGCTGGTCGACAGCAGCATGGATGACGTGATCCTCACGCCCGCCTTCACAGGCCTACCAACGAGCATTCTACGCCCGTCAGTCCAGGCGGCGGGGCTTGATCCTGAGGCCCTCGACCGCCATCCGGACCCGGACGTCGCCCGCGCCCTTTTCGGCCCGGAGGGTGACGGTCCGAGGCGATGGCGAGACATATGGAGTGCAGGGCACTCAGTCTCGGGTGTCCTGGGCGTTCCCAGTGTCGAGGAACTCGTGGGCCGCCTTTGCTCAGAGTATGCTGCGGAGCGGTCAATTCCTGACCGCCCTCCGACCACACGGCCGTGTTGATCCGGGCGCCCATCCCTCAATCGCCATCATGTCGCGACAAGTAAGCCCAAGAGGCGAACCAGTCCGGTCACCAGGCTTCGCCTTGATGAGTTCCCGCAGGTCTTCAAATCTAGGTCACCTGCCTGAGAAGCCATTGCCCCATGACGGAGATCAATTGTCTGCAGACTGTCCCCACCGCCACCCACCCTCCCGACATCCCTGCCTGGGCAGACCGGTTCCGCCATGTCGCGGAACCTGCGGGCTTATTCGCGCCCGAACCGTCTGAGGAGACGTCCCTGGGGGCGGGGTTCGCGGGGCCTATTCGGGCCCGGAAGGGGGCGCGTCTCCGCGCCGTGCCTCAAAGGTTGGGTTTGGCATTGTCAGCCCAAATGCACCGGCCAGTATGGGGTAGGGGGCGGGTGGGCGAATTGGCCCGTCAGAGAAAGACCCACGATCCGTTCTGCGGGTTCGACAGCTCGCCGGAGGTGATCCGCCTGGTGGTCATGATGTGCGTGCGCGACCCGCTGTCCCTGCGAAACGTCGAGGGCCTGCTGTTCGCGCGCGGCATCGACATCTGTCACGAGACGGTGCGGCTCTGGTGGAACCGGTTCGGTCCGATGTTTGCAGGCGAGATCCGCAGGAAGCGCGTTGAGCACACACGCGCCGAAACCATTGGCGTTGGCATCTCGGCGAGGTCTACGTGAAAATCAACGGCCAGATGCGCTACCTGTGGCGCGCCGTCGATCACGAGGGCGAGGGGCTGGAATCCTTCGTGACCCCCACCCGCGACAAGGGCGCGTCGCTGAAGTTCATCAAGGAGGCGATGAAGCGCCACGGATGTCCGCGAGCCATCGTCACGGACAAACTCCGCTCTCACACCGCAGCCCTGAAGGAGATCGCCGCCGCCGATCTCCAGGAAACGGGACGCCGGCTCAACAATCGAGCCGAAAACTCCCACCTGCCCGTCCGACGACGAGAACGGGCGGTGCTGAGGTTTCGCAAGATGAAGACCCTGCAGAAATTCACCTCAGTCCGCGCCTCCGACCGCAACCACTTCAGCCAGGAGCGACACCTCATCAGCCGAGACCTTAACCGCCTACGACGCTCAGCCCCCCTGGCTGAGTGGCGGATTGTCATGGGCTAAGACCAGTTCGGGGTTGGCTAAACTGCGCCCAGCCGGAGACAAGCTGACCTTGGACTGACAGCACCCTCGCCTCCGTCGGCATCGGCCGGTGATACGCCTTCCGGCGCCCGACCTGGTCGCCGGCCTTCAGGTCTCCTCCCGCACGAAACTGGCCGCGCCGTGCCAGCTTTGGAAGAAGAGATCGTCGCCCATGAGAGACATCCCTGTTTGGCTGTCTTCCTCATCGTCCTGGGAAGGCCGGTTGTCCATGGGGGTCATTTCGGTCACTTTCGCTTAGGTGGGGGCGCGCCAGGCCGGGGCGAAGTCTGCAGGACCCGGAGGGGGGAGGCGGGCTCGATGATCTCCCGGAAGGTTGGAACAACGGCGGGTTCGGCGACATGCCACTCGACGGTTCGGCCCTGGGCGGTGTTGTTCTGCCGTCGGGCCTGATCCCGCACGCCGTTCCAGATGAACTTCAAGAATGTCGATTTTCGGGCCCTTCGATCCAGGGCTTCATGGCCGGGGCCCTTGGCCTCGAGCAGCGGTCGGCGGGAGTCCCAGACGGCGCACCCGTCGAACCGCACGGGCTTCTCGAAGGGATTGCGCACGACGTAGTCCAGGCCGGGCGCCCGGGTGATCTGGTCCTCGTAGTCCTGTGTCCAGGCCTTGTATCTCGAGAAGGTCGGGCCCCGCGCCCAGCCGCCATTAACGTGACAGGTCGGGCCGATCTCACTTTCTCCCTTGGCCAGCTGTTCCGCACGGGGAATGGCGCCATCGTGGAACCGGTCGTCGGAATGGACCTGTACGGAAGGTTCGGGCTTGATCTCTCCCGACAAGCGCAACTGCTGTTCGGTGAAGAGCCGTTCGACCTCGTCCGCGCCCCCGCCCCCTCGCTCCCACCCCGTCATTGTTCGCTTGCATGCGCATCGACGTACCAGCCTTGACGCCACAAGCCTTCTCGAACCCGATCGCCATGTCGGCAGACAGAGCGGTGTGACCCTTGAAGAGTTTGCTGAGGGTCTGGCGGGTCACATGGATGGTGCCCCGCGCTGTGGAGTTGGATATGAGTTCAAGCCTGACCGACAGCCGTACAATGGCGGCTCGCAAGCGCTGGGGTCGACGTTAGGCGTTACGGGGCTAGCTGTCGTTGCGACGAAGGCTGTTCACCCGAGGAGGCGCTTGAGCGAAGCTGGAGTTGCAACACACCACTTCCAGCGGAACTCCTCGGATGAACGCGTGCAAGAATGCCCGGCTGACGCCTTCGCGTCTAGCCTTGATGGCCGAACGGATTGATCAGGGCGGGTCGGCTAAGGTGGCGGCGCAGGCCGCCGGCGTCTCGACAATGACCGCACACAAGTGGCGCCGACGGCATCGGCTCGGCCCCAAGGCGGTGTCCGCGCCATGCGCCTGAGCTGCAAGTGGCAGAGATGGAGCGGCTGCGCCGACAACGGATGACGGGACCCAGGATCGCCCACGCGCTGAGGCCTTTACACCCCCAGCACCACGAACAGGGCGCTTCCGCCCGCGCCGTCCTATGTACGGGTCAGTCTGGTGGGCCAGACCTGGCTTGCGACCCGCATCCAGTTGCCGCCGAGTATCAGTTTCAGCGAGGGGGTGTCGAACCCTCGGCCAATGAGTTCGGCGACAAGCTCCGTGATCTGTTGGTCGTGGATCATCGTCACCGGCATGCGGAAGGAGGCGTCGTCCGGGAAGGTCTCGCGCATGGTTGCGAGGAACGCCTCCAGTTCCGCCAGGTCGAACACGAAGTCGAGACCGAGTCCCACGTGTTCGGCGCCCACGCGCGCGGCGATATGCTCGACGTGATCCGCCAGGCGGGTGACCGAAGCCGTTCCTCCCAGGAAGGCGCCGATGCCGTTCACGCCGATGACTCCTCCGGACTCGGCGCAGAGGTCAATCAGCCAGTCAGGGATGTTCCGGTCATGCGGGTCCACGGCGCTGGCGTTTGAATGGGAAAAGATGACTGGCGCACCGGCGGTTTCGATGACTTCCCGCGCCGTGCGAAAGCCCGTGTGCGAGCAGCAGATCATCATCCCGAC
>NZ_JADBZL010000101.1:0-19463 GCF_020402505.1 Phenylobacterium sp.
CAAAGAGAAATTCGAACGCACGAAGCCGCATTGCAACATCGGCACGATTGGTCACGTTGACCATGGCAAGACGACGCTGACGGCGGCGATCACGATGACGCTTGCGAAGTCGGGCGGCGCGACGGCGCAGAAGTATGACGAGATTGACGCGGCGCCTGAGGAGAAGGCGCGCGGGATCACGATCAACACGGCGCATGTCGAGTATGAGACGCAGAACCGTCACTATGCGCACGTGGACTGCCCCGGGCATGCCGACTACGTGAAGAACATGATCACGGGTGCGGCGCAGATGGACGGCGCGATCCTGGTGGTGAGCGCGGCGGATGGCCCGATGCCTCAGACGCGCGAGCATATTCTTCTGGCGCGCCAGGTGGGTGTTCCGGCCCTGGTGGTCTACATGAACAAGGTGGACCTGGTGGACGACGCCGAGCTTCTGGACCTGGTCGAGATGGAGGTTCGCGAGCTTCTGTCGTCGTACAACTTCCCGGGGGATGACATCCCGATCGTGAAGGGTTCGGCGAAGGTGGCCATTGACGGCGGCGACCCGGTCCTGGGCGAGAACTCGATCCTGGAGCTGATGACCCAGGTGGACGCCTACATCCCGCAGCCGGAGCGTCCTGTGGACCTTCCGTTCCTGATGCCTGTGGAGGACGTGTTCTCGATCTCTGGCCGCGGCACGGTGGTGACGGGGCGGATCGAGAAGGGCGTTGTGAAGGTCGGCGAGGAAGTCGAGATCGTCGGCATCCGTCCGGTCCAGAAGACGGTGTGCACGGGCGTTGAGATGTTCCGCAAGCTGCTGGACCAGGGCCAGGCGGGGGACAATGTGGGCGTTCTGCTGCGCGGCACGAAGCGCGAGGACGTGGAGCGTGGCCAGGTGCTGTGCAAGCCGGGCTCGATCACGCCGCACACGAAGTTCGTGGCGGAGGCCTATATCCTGACCAAGGAAGAGGGCGGCCGTCACACGCCGTTCTTCACGAACTATCGTCCGCAGTTCTACTTCCGGACGACGGACGTGACGGGGATCATCCGCCTGAAGGAAGGCGTCGAGATGATCATGCCGGGCGACAACGCCGAGCTGGACGTTGAGCTGATCACGCCGATCGCCATGGACCAGGGCCTGCGGTTCGCCATCCGCGAGGGCGGCCGGACGGTGGGCGCCGGGGTGGTCTCGAAGATCGTCGAGTAGATCCTCGCCCATCCCCCGGCTTTGACCGGGATACGACAGGGGCCGCGGAGACACCTCCGCGGCCCCTTCTTCTTGCGCGGGCTAATCCTGATCTCCGCCAGGCGCAGAATGGGCCGAGGCCTCGCTTGACGGGGGCGAGTCGGGCACGTATACCCGCGCCTCCTGTTGGACCGGCTGTGCCCTTTGACCCTGTGTCAGAAGGCAGACGCGGTCCGCGGAGCGGCCTTTGCCGGGGACATTCGTCCCGGGCGGGGCGGAAGCCGGCGCGATCCTTCGGGCTGGTTTCGTTTCGTTTTGCGGACTTTCGTGTGCGGTCGCCTCGCAAGGGCGGCCGGAGTTGGTCTTTGAAATGGTCAATGGCACGCGGACGGACCGCCGTCTGTAGGGGAACTTAAGAGCGATATGGATCGTCAGAACATCCGCATCCGGCTCAAGGCCTTCGATCACCGCGTGCTGGACCATTCCACGCGCGAGATCGTGAACACGGCCAAGCGCACCGGCGCGACCGTCCGGGGGCCCATCCCCCTGCCGACTCAGATTGAGAAATTCACGGTCAACCGCTCGCCGCACATCGACAAGAAGTCGCGCGAGCAGTTCGAGATCCGCACGCACAAGCGCGTGCTCGACATCGTCGATCCCACCCCGCAGACCGTCGATGCGCTGATGAAGCTCGACCTGTCCGCTGGTGTGGACGTCGAGATCAAGCTGTAAGGGGGATCGGTCGATGCGTACCGGCGTGATCGCCAAGAAACTCGGCATGGCCCGCTTCTTCGATGAAGACGGCGTCCACGTACCTGTCACCGTCCTCAGCCTGGATGGCTGCGCCGTGACCGCCCACCGCACAGCGGAGCGCGACGGCTATGTCGCCCTCCAGCTCGGCGCCGGGCGCCGCAAGCCCAAGAACGTCACCAAGCCCCTGCGCGGTCATTTCGCCAAGGCCGAGGTCGAGCCGCGGCAGAAGGTGGCGGAGTTCCGGGTCTCGCCCGAGAACCTCATCGAAGTCGGCGCCGAGTTGACGGCGGATCACTTCGTGGTCGGCCAAAAGGTGGACGTGACCGGCGCCACCATCGGCAAGGGCTTCGCCGGCGCCATGAAGCGCTGGAACTTCGGCGGCATGCGCGCCACCCACGGGGTATCCGTATCGCACCGCGCCCATGGCTCCACCGGCCAGCGTCAGGATCCCGGCAAGACCTTCAAGGGCAAGAAGATGGCTGGCCACCTGGGTCAGGAAACCGTCACCACCCTGGGCCTCACCGTCTGGCGTATCGACGCCGACCGCGGATTGATCATGGTCAAGGGCTCCGTGCCCGGCTCCGAAGGGTCCTGGGTCCGAATCCGGGACGCCGTGAAGTCGCCGCCAAGCGGTGCGCCTACGCCGGGCGCCTTCCGCAAGGCCGGCCAGGCCGCCGCGCCTGCCGTCGAGGCCGCTCCGGCCGAAGAGGCTCCGCAAGCCGAGGGCCAGGAATAATGAAACTCGACGTCATCAAGCTCGACGGAAAGAAGGGCGGTTCGATTGAACTGTCCGACGCCATATTCGGGATCGAGGAGATCCGCGGGGATATCCTCCAGCGGGTCGTGACCTGGCAACTCGCCAAGCGGCGCGCCGGGACGCACAAGATCCAGGTCCGGAACGAAGTCTCGCGGACTGGGAAGAAGATGTACAAGCAGAAGGGCACCGGCGGCGCCCGTCACGGTTCGCGCCGGGCGGCCCAGTTCGTCGGCGGCGCCAAGGCCCACGGGCCGGTTGTGCGCAGCCACGCCTTCGACCTGCCCAAGAAGATCCGCGCCCTGGCCCTGCGCCACGCCCTCTCGTCCAAGGCCCGCGCCGGGGACCTGGTGGTCGTGGACAGCCTGGCCATGCCCGAGGCCAAGACGGCGGCCCTGCGCGCGAGACTTGGCAAGATCGGCCTGGTCAACGCTCTGGTGATCGCGGGTCCTGAGGTGGACGGCAACTTCCGCCTGGCCGCCCGCAACATCCCGAACGTGGATGTGCTGCCGAACGCCGGCCTCAATGTTTACGACGTGCTCCGTCGCCGGACCCTCGTCCTGACCAAGGATGCGGTCGAGGCGATCAACGCACGCTTCGCCGAGAAGGAGGCCGCCTGATGGCCATCCCCTCCGCCCGTCACTACGACACCATCCTGTCGCCCGTGATCACCGAAAAGGCGACCCTGCTCTCGGAGCAGAACAAGGTCGTCTTCCGGGTCGCCCGCGACGCCAGCAAGGACGAGATCGCGGCCGCCGTCGAGGCGCTGTTCAAGGTCTCGGTGACCAAGGTCAACACCCTCAACGTGAAGGGCAAGACCAAGCGTTTCCGCGGTCGTGAAGGCCGTCGTTCCGACGTCAAGAAGGCTGTCGTGACCCTGGCCGAAGGCCAGTCCATCGACATCACCACGGGGCTCTGAAGCGATGGCTCTGAAGCAGTACAATCCGACCTCGCCCGGCCGCCGCACCCTGGTGCTGATCGACCGGTCCGAGCTCCACAAGGGCCGTCCGGAGAAGGCGCTCGTCGAGGGCCTGACCAAGACCGGCGGTCGCGGCGGCGGAGGCCGCGTGGCCGTCCGCTTCCGTGGCGGCGGCGCCAAGCGCCTCTACCGCAAGGTGGATTTCAAGCGCCGCAAGTTTGATGTGGTCGGTACCGTCGATCGGATCGAGTACGATCCCAACCGCACCGCTTTCATCGCCCTGATCCGTTATGCGGACGGCGAGCTGGCCTACATCCTGGCCCCCCAGCGCCTCAAGGCCGGCGACCAGGTGATCGCCTCCGAGCGCGCCGACGTGAAGCCCGGCAACGCCATGCCTCTGCGCGCCATGCCGATCGGCTCGATCATCCACAATATCGAGCTGAAACCCCTCAAGGGTGGACAGATCGCCCGCTCGGCCGGCGCCTACGCCCAGCTGGTGGGTCGTGACGCGGGCTACGCGCAGATCCGCCTCAATTCCGGCGAGCTGCGCATGGTCCCGGATGGCTGCATGGCCACGGTCGGCGCCGTGTCGAACCCGGATCACATGAACGAGGTCTTAGGCAAGGCGGGCCGCTCGCGTCACAAGGGCCGTCGTCCCCACGTCCGCGGCGTCGCCATGAACCCGGTCGATCACCCGCACGGCGGCGGTGAAGGCCGCACCTCGGGCGGTCGTCACCCGGTCACGCCCTGGGGCAAGCCGACCAAGGGGTCGCGCACCCGCACCAACAAGGCGACGGATAAGTTCATCATCCGCTCGCGTCACGCCCGGAAGGCTCGCTGATCCATGACCCGTTCCGTCTGGAAAGGACCGTTTGTCGACGGTTACCTGCTCAAGAAGGCGGAGGCCGCCCAGGCCTCCGGCCGCAAGGACGTCATCAAGACCTGGTCGCGCCGCTCGACCATCATGCCGCAGTTCGTCGGCCTGACCTTCGGCGTGCATAACGGCCAAAAGCACGTGCCGGTGCTGGTCTCCGAAGACATGGTCGGCATGAAGCTCGGCGAGTTCGCCCCGACCCGGTACTTCCCGGGCCACGCGGCGGACAAGAAGGCCAAGAGGAAGTAGGCATGTCCAAGCCGTCCAATCCCCGCCGCCTGAAGCCCGCCGAGGCGATGGCCAAGGCCACCACCCTGAGGGTCAGCCCCCGCAAGCTGAACCTGGTGGCCCAGTCCATTCGCGGCCTCAAGGTCCAGCGCGCGCTCAATGAGCTCGAGTTCAGCCACAAGCGGATCGCCCGCGACGTCCGCAAGGCGCTCTACTCGGCGATCTCGAACGCCGAAAACAACCACAACCTCGACATCGACTCCCTGGTCGTCGCCGAGGCCTATGTGGGCAAGAATCTGGTGATGAAGCGTTTCGCGGCTCGTGCCCGCGGCCGCGCGTCCCGCATCCAGAAGCCTTTCAGCGAGATCACCATCGTGGTCCGCGAACTCGGTGAGGCCGCCTGATGGGTCAGAAAGTCAATCCTGTCGGGCTTCGCCTCGGCGTCAACCGCACCTGGGACAGCCGCTGGTTCGCCGCCGGCTCGGACTACGGGCGCCTGCTCCATGAGGACCTCCGGGTCCGCGCCGAGCTGAAGAAGCGCCTCTACCAGGCAGGCGTGAGCCGGATCATCATCGAGCGTCCGCACAAGAAGTGCCGCATCACCATCTATGCCGCACGCCCCGGCGTGATCATCGGCAAGAAGGGCGCGGACATCGAGAAGCTGCGAAAGGACGTGGCGGCCATCACGGGCGGCGAGGTTCACCTGAACATCGTTGAGATCCGCAAGCCCGAGGCCGACGCCCAGCTCATCGCCGAGAACATCACTTCCCAGCTGGAGCGCCGGATCGCCTTCCGGCGGGCCATGAAGCGGTCGATGCAGTCGGCCATGCGCCTCGGCGCCAAGGGCATCCGCATCAACGTCTCCGGTCGCCTCGGCGGCGCGGAAATCGCCCGGATGGAGTGGTACAAGGAAGGCCGCGTGCCGCTCCACACCCTGCGCGCCGACATGGACTTCGGGTTTGCCGAGGCCAAGACCACCTACGGCATCATCGGCGTCAAGGTGTGGGTCTTCAAGGGCGAGGTCCTGGAGCACGATCCCATGGCCATGGACAAGCGTCTGGCCTCCGAGTCCGGCCCGGCCGGCGAGGGTGGCGGCCGTGAACGTCCCGGCGACCGTCCGGACCGGGGGCCGCGCCGCGACCGCCGCGAGACCGCGGGAGCCTAAGAGACAGCCATGCTTTCCCCGAAGAAGACCAAGTACCGCAAGCAGTTCAAGGGCAAGATCCATGGACAGGCGAAGGGCGGCTTCACGCTGAACTTCGGCTCCTACGGCCTGAAGTCCGTTGAGCCTGAGAGGATCACCGCGCGGCAGATCGAGGCGGCCCGTCGGGCGATCACCCGCCAGATGAAGCGCCAGGGCCGGGTCTGGATCCGGATCTTCCCGGACGTCCCGGTGACCGACAAGCCCGCCGAAGTCCGGATGGGCAAGGGCAAGGGCTCGGTCGAGTACTGGGCCGCCCGGGTGCATCCCGGCCGGATCATGTTCGAGATCGACGGGGTCCCGGACGATATCGCCCGTGAGGCGCTGCGTCTTGGCGCCGCCAAGCTGCCGGTGAAGACCCGCATCGTCACCCGCATCGACGCCGTCGCGGAGCACGCGTGATGAAGACTGAAGACCTCCGGGCCATGACCCCCGACCAGCTCGCCGAGAGCCTGCTGAACCTGAAGAAGGAGCAGTTCAACCTGCGCTTCCAGGCGGCGACGGGCCAGGTCGAGAAGACCCACCGCGCCGGCGAGATCCGCAAGGACATCGCCCGGATCAAGACCGTCCTGCGCAGCCGCCAGGCCACGGCCTAGGGAGTACGAACATGCCGAAACGCATTCTTGAAGGCGTCGTCGTCTCCGACAAGGGCGACAAGACGGTTGTGGTGAAGGTCGAGCGGACCTTCCTGCACCCGGTGCTTAAGAAGCCGGTCCGCCGGTCGAAGAAGTACCACGCCCACGACGAGGCCAATACATACCAGGCTGGCGACATCGCCCGCATCATCGAGTGCGCGCCGCGCTCAAAGACCAAGACCTGGGAAGTCCTGCCTAAGGCAGGCGCTTCGCAGGCGTCCTGAGGGAGGGCTGATCCATGATCCAGATGCAGACCAACCTCGAAGTGGCTGACAATTCCGGCGCTCGCCGGGTCATGTGCATCAAGGTTCTGGGCGGCGCTGGCCGTCGCTACGCCGGCGTGGGCGACAAGATCGTCGTGTCGGTGAAGGAAGCCATCCCGCGCGGACGCGTGAAGAAGGGCGACGTCCTCCAGGCGATCGTCGTGCGGACGTCGCAGGCCATCAAGCGCAAGGACGGGTCCCTGATCCGCTTCGATCGGAACGCCGCGGTGATCGTCAACAAGCAGAGCGAGCCGATCGGCACCCGCATTTTCGGACCGGTTCCGCGCGAACTTCGTGCGAAGAACCACATGAAGATCATCTCGCTCGCCCCCGAGGTGCTGTGATGGCTGCAAAGATCAAGAAGGGGGACCGCGTCGTGGTCCTGACCGGCAAGGACAAGGGCCGCCAAGGCTCCGTCCTGAAGGTCCTGCCGAAGGAAGAACGGGTGGTTGTCCAGGGGATCAACCTGATCCAGCGGCACACCCGTCCGACCCAGGCCGATCCTCAGGGGGGTATCCGCACCCGCGAAGCCGCCCTGCATGTCTCCAACGTCGCCATCGTCGATTCCCAGGGTAAGCCGACCCGCGTCGGTTTCCGGGTCGAGGACGGCAAGAAGGTCCGTGTGGCCAAGACCACCGGCGAGGTCATCAATGGCTGAGCAAGCTTATGAGCCGCGGCTGAAGACCGAGTATCGTCAGCGCATCCGCGCGGCGATGAAGGATAAGTTCGGCTACTCCAACGAGATGCAGATTCCGCGCCTGGACAAGATCGTCCTCAACATGGGCATCGGCGAGGCGGTCGGCGACTCCAAGAAGGTCCAGGCCGCCATCGGCGACCTGACCCGGATTGCTGGGCAGAAGCCGGTTCCGACCAAGGCCCGCAACTCCATCGCCGGCTTCAAGCTGCGCGAGGGCATGGTCATCGGCGCCAAGGTCACCCTGCGCAAGGACCGCATGTACGAGTTCCTGGACCGTCTGATCACCATCGCCCTGCCGCGAGTGAAGGACTTCCGGGGCCTGAAGCCCACCTCGTTCGATGGTCGTGGCAACTACGCCATGGGTCTGAAGGAGCACATCGTGTTCCCCGAGATCAACTACGACCAGATTGATCAACTGTGGGGCATGGACATCATCGTCGCCACGACTGCGAAGACCGACGAGGAGGCTCGCCAGCTTCTTCGGGAATTCCAGTTCCCGTTCAACGCTTAAGGGACGGGAAGGAAAGGTAACATGGCCAAGAAGAGCGCCGTCAACCGTAACGAGAAGGTCAAGGTTCTCGTCCAGCGCTACGCCGCGCGCCGCGAGGCGCTGAAGGCGATCGCGAACGACGAAAGCCTGCCGCTGGAGGATCGCTTCGAAGCGCGCCTCAAGCTTGCAGAGCTTCCCCGCAGTTCGTCAAAGACCCGCATCCGCAACCGTTGCGAGGTCACCGGGCGTCCGCGCGCCTACTATCGCAAGCTGAAGATGAGCCGGATCGCCCTGCGCGAACTGGGTTCCCAGGGCCAGATTCCTGGCCTCGTGAAGTCGAGCTGGTGAGGAGGGTCCCATGGTGAACGACCCCGTCGGCGATATGATCGCCCGTATCAAGAACGCCGCCACTCGCGGACGTTCTAAGGTTTCCTGCCCGGCCTCGAAGATGCGCGCCCGTGTCCTCGACGTGCTGGCGGAGGAGGGTTACATCCGCGGCTATCAGCTGCTGGAAAAGCCCGGCGCCTTCCCCGAGTTTGAGATCGAGCTCAAGTATTTCGACGGCCGCCCGGTGATCGTCGAGATCCGTCGCGTCTCGAAGCCCGGCCGTCGCGTCTACTCGTCCATCAAGGACCTGAAGCCGATCAAGAACGGCCTGGGCATCTCCGTCCTGTCCACGCCCAAGGGCGTCATGTCCGACGCAGCGGCGCGCGACGCCAACGTGGGCGGCGAAGTCCTGCTGCGGGTGTACTGATATGTCCCGGATCGGAAAGAAATCGGTTCCGACGCCTGCCGGCGTCACGGTAACCATCGATGGCCAGACCCTGACGGTAAAGGGCCCCAAGGGGCAGCTGTCCTGGACTCTTCCGGAAGAGATCGAGCTTCGGCAGGAAGGCGCCGAGCTGATCGTGGCCAAGCGGGTGGAGTCCACCCGCGCCCAGGCCATGTGGGGCCTCTCGCGCACCCTGGTCAACAACATGGTTGTGGGCGTGTCCGCCGGTTACGAGGAGACTCTCGAGCTGGTCGGCGTGGGCTACCGGGCGCAGATGAAGGGCGCAGCCCTGAACATGCAGCTCGGGTTCAGCCATGAGGTGGATGTCCCGCCCCCTGAGGGCATCGCCTTCGCGGTTCCCAAACAGACCGAAATCAGGATCAGCGGAATCGACAAGCAAGCGGTCGGCGAGATCGCCGCGCGCATTCGTCGGATCCGCCCGCCGGAGCCCTACAAGGGCAAGGGCGTTCGCTATCTCGGCGAGAAGGTCCGTCGCAAGGAAGGCAAGAAGAAGTAGGCCATGGCTGTCTCCACCCGTGACTCCGCCAAGCGGCGCGCCGAGCGCACCCGCATCCGGCTCCGCAAGCTGGCCAATGGCCGGCCGCGTCTTTCCGTGTTCCGTTCGTCGAAGAACATCTACGCACAGGTCATTGATGACGAGAAGGGCGTGACGCTCGCCTCGGCTTCGACCCTCGAGGGCGATGCGCCCCAGAAGGGCTCCGACAAGGCCGCTGCGGCCCGGATCGGCGCCCTCGTGGCTCAGCGCGCCATCGAAAAGGGCGTCAAGGACGTCGTCTTCGATCGGGGCGGCTACATTTATCACGGTCGGGTCAAGGCCCTTGCCGACGCCGCGCGCGAAGCCGGCCTGAACTTCTAGGGGTAACTCATGGCTCGTGGAAACGAACAGCGTGGCGAAGGCGGACAGCGCCGGGGACGAGACCGGGGCGCCCCTCAGGAGGAGCGCGCCGAGTCCGACATCGTCGAGAAGCTGGTTCACATCAACCGCGTCGCGGCGACCGTGAAGGGCGGCCGGCGGTTCTCCTTCGCCGCCCTGATGGTGGTGGGTGACCAGAAGGGTCGCGTCGGCTTCGGCCACGGTAAGGCCCGCGAAGTCCCCGAGGCCATTCGCAAGGCCACCGAGGAAGCCAAGAAGACGATGATCCGCGTGCCGCTCCGTGAGAGCCGCACCCTGCACCACGACGGCGCTGGCCGCTGGGGCGCCGGCAAGATCATGGTCCGCTCGGCGCCGCCAGGCACCGGGGTCATCGCCGGCGGCCCCATGCGGGCCGTGCTTGAGACCCTCGGCGTGCAGGACGTCGTGGGCAAGTCGGTGGGCTCGTCCAATCCCTACAACATGGTCCGTGCGACCTTCGAGGCGCTGAAGGCCCAGTCCTCTCCGCGCCAGATCGCCTCCAAGCGGGGCAAGAAGGTCGCCGACGTCATTGGCCGCCGCGCCGATGGCGCCTCGGCCACCGCCGACGGAGAATGAGCATGACCAAGGTCACCGTTCGTCAGATCGCCAGCCCCATCCGGCGCAAGAAGGACCAGCGCGCGACTCTCGTCGGCCTGGGCCTGAACCGCATAGGTCGTGTCTCGACCCTCGATGACACCCCGTCCGTGCGTGGCATGATCGCCAAGGTCCATCACCTGGTCGAGGTGGTGTCCGCCTGACTTCCGGCGGGTCTCCGGGCCCGCTTTCGACCCCGTCAAAGCCGAGTCGGGCCTTCGCCCGGCGACAGATCTCAGGAGAGAGGCGCCCATGACCAAGCTCAACGAACTCGCCCCGCGTCCCGGTTCCGTAAAGGGTCGCATCCGGGTCGGCCGCGGCCCGGGATCGGGTAAGGGCAAGACCGCCGGTCGCGGCGTGAAGGGCCAGAAGTCCCGGACGGGCGTGTCGATCGCCGGCTTCGAGGGCGGCCAGATGCCGCTGCACATGCGCATGCCGAAGCGCGGCTTCAACAATCCCTTCGCCCTTGAGTTCGCGGAGGTGAACCTCTGGCGACTGGAGCAGGCCGTGGCCGCCGGCAAGCTGGACGCCAAGGCCCCAGTCGACGCCGCGGCCCTGGTCGCCGCCGGCGTGATCCGTCGTCCGCTGGACGGCGTGAAGCTGCTGGGCAAGGGCGAACTGAAGGCCAAGCTCAACCTCACCGTCTACGCAGCCTCGGCCGCGGCCAAGGCGGCGGTGGAGAAAGCGGGCGGATCCGTCACCACGACTGCGCCCGTCGATACCGGCGAGCCGAAGGGCAAGCTGCAGAAGAAGGTTCGCGCCTGATCCCGCAGTTGTCGACCGGCGAGGGCTGACAGTCCGCCGGCCGCACCCTATCTTGGACCGGTCACCAGTGAGGGCGTCCCATGGCTTCGGCCGCTGAGCAGCTTGCCGCAAACATGAATTTCGGCGCCTTCCAGAAGGCGACCGAGCTTCACAAGCGGATCCTCTTCACCCTGATGGTGCTGGTGGTCTATCGGCTTGGGACCTACCTGCCCATTCCCGGGATAGATGCGGCGGCCTTTGCGGCGGCCTTTCGGGGGCAGTCTCAGGGCATTCTGGGAATGTTCAATCTGTTCTCCGGCGGCGCCGTGGAGCGGATGGCGGTCTTCGCCCTGAACGTTGGTCCGTACATTTCCGCCTCGATCATCGTCCAGTTGCTCGGCGCCGTCTATCCGCCGTGGGAGAAGCTGCGGAAGGAAGGCGGGGAGGCCGGGCGCAAGACCCTCAATCAGTACACCCGTTATCTCACTGTGGTCCTGGCCATTGTGCAAGCAGCTGCGATTGCGGCGAGCCTGCAGGCCAGCCCTGGCCTGGTCGTGAATCCGGGACCCTTCTTCTCCCTTTCGACCATCGTCACCCTGACCGGTGGCACCATGCTGCTGATGTGGATGGGCGAGCAGATCACCAGCCGGGGCGTTGGCAATGGTGTCTCGCTGATCATCTTCGCCGGGATCGTCGCCGGCCTCCCCACGGGCGTGATGCAGCTTCTGACGGTCATGAGGACGGGCCAGATGTCGAGCTTCGGCGGGGTTATGATCCTCGTCCTCGCCATCGCTGTGATCTTCGCCATCGTTTTCATGGAGCGATCGCAGCGGCGAATCCTTGTCCAGTATCCCAAGCGCCAGCAGGGCAACCGGATGTTTGGCGGAGAAAGCTCCTTCCTGCCGCTGAAGGTGAATACCGCCGGCGTCATCCCGCCGATTTTCGCCTCCTCGCTTCTGCTGCTGCCGGCGACGGCTATGGGCTTCCTCGCGACCGCGAACCTGCCCCAATGGCTCCAGTGGATGCCAGGGGCCGTGGCTCAGCTTCAGCATGGCCAGCCCGTGTTCATGGTGTTCTACGGCGCGCTGATCATCTTCTTCTGCTTCTTTTACACCTCCATCGTCTTCAATCCGGACGAGACTGCGGAGAACCTTCGGAAGTACGGCGGCTTCATCCCGGGCATCTCCCCGGGCAAGCGGACCGCCGCCTATCTCGACCATGTGCTGACCCGGTTGACTGTGATCGGCGCGGCCTACATCGCCGCAGTCTGTCTGCTGCCCGAGGCCCTGATCGCCTTCTACAAGGCGCCCTTCTACCTGGGCGGTACGTCGATCCTCATCGTCGTGAGCGTCACCATGGACACGGTGACCCAAATCCAGTCTCATCTTCTGTCTCACCAGTACGAGGGGCTTATCCGCAAGTCGCGCCTTCGCGGCGGGCGGGAGCGCTAGGCGGTTAGACGCAATCAACGACCCGGGACAGGGTCGGACGACGGGGAGCGGCGCACATGAACCTCATCCTTTTCGGCCCTCCGGCGGCGGGCAAGGGAACTCAGGCCAAGCGGCTCGTCGAGACTCGCAACATGGTTCAGCTGTCCACCGGCGACATGCTCAGGGCGGCCATCGCCTCCGGGTCAGAGCTGGGTCGGCGGGTCGAGGGCGTCATGCAGCGCGGGGAGCTGGTGACCGATGAAATCGTGGTCGCCCTGATCGAAGAGCGCCTCCCTGAGGCCGAGGCGGCGGGCGGGGCGATCTTCGACGGGTTCCCCCGCACCCTGGCTCAGGCGGAGGCGCTGGACGCCATGCTGAAGGGCAGGGGAGCTTCGATTGATCTTGTCCTTCGTCTGAAGGTCGATGACCAGGCGCTGACCCAAAGAATCGCCGGCCGGTTCGCCGAGTCCGGTCGCCCTGACGACAATCCCGAGAGTTTCCGCGTAAGGCTGGACGCCTACAATGCTCAGACAGCGCCCTTGATCCCCTACTATGCTTCCGCCGGGAAGCTTGTGGAGATCGACGGCATGGGGTCGGTAGACCAGGTGGCTGAGGCCATTGACGGGGCGCTCAGCGGCGCCTGAGACCGGAGGGTAGGCGAGGTCGCTGGGGAGACGTCTCAGGCGGGTCTGTCCACCCTTCTGTACTCGAGGGGTATCGCGCCCGGTATACCCAGTCCCGGCGCAGGCTCCCGATCCCGGCCGGAGCACCGCCCGGACACGATCCTCCCGCGCCTCTTGCCGCGCTCCATCGTCGGGCGCGCCTTTGCCGAAGGCTGCGTAGCCCACTGAGACGCCAGCGGCCTTCCCGAGGGTCATGCGTCTCGACCCCTGGCCATCCTGATCCCGGATGTCGAAAAATGGCGACCGAGCCATTGACGTGGCGGGATCTATTCCATACACGAGGCGCTTCCGCGAAACGCGCGAGGGACGTTCTGGCCTTTTGACCCGGTCAGGGCGACGCTCGCGCATCTTTGCGTGACCAGGAGAGCACCCCACGTGGCCCGTATCGCCGGCGTAAACATCCCTACGAACAAGCGCGTCGTGATCGCGCTTCAGTACATTCACGGCATCGGCCAGGCCAAGGCCGCCGAGATTGTGAGCAAGGTCGGAATCGAGGATTCCCGACGCGTCAATCAGCTTACCGACGCGGAGGTCCTGCAGATTCGTGAGACCATCGACCGTGACTACACGGTCGAGGGCGACCTGCGCCGCGACACCGCCGTCAACATCAAAAGGCTGATGGACCTGGCCTGTTACCGGGGGCTGCGTCACCGCAAGGGCCTCCCGGTCCGTGGTCAGCGCACCCACACCAACGCCCGGACCCGCAAGGGCCCGGCCAAGCCGATCGCCGGCAAGAAGAAGTAAGAGAAACAAGCGATGGCCAAGGAACCGGCTCGCGTCAAAAGGCGTGAACGCAAGAACATCACCTCCGGCGTGGCGCACGTGAACGCCTCGTTCAACAACACCATGATCACGATCACGGATGCTCAGGGGAATGCGATTTCCTGGTCCTCCGCCGGCATGATGGGATTCAAGGGGTCCCGGAAGTCAACGCCCTACGCCGCCCAGATGGCGGCTGAGGACGCCGGCCGGAAGGCCGCCGAGCATGGGGTGAAGACCCTTGAGGTCAACGTGTCCGGCCCCGGGTCTGGCCGCGAGTCCGCTCTTCGGGCGCTTCAGGCTGTGGGAATGACGATCACGACCATCCGCGACGTGACGCCCATCCCGCACAATGGTTGCCGCCCGCCGAAGCGGCGTCGGGTCTGAGTAGTAAGATATTGCATTTCTCCTTCGCCGGACCGCGCTTTCCGCGTCCGGCGATCCTGCGTTCGAGGGACATTCATCCGTGATTGAAAGAAACTGGAACGAACTCATCCGCCCTGAGAAGCCGGCCATCGAGCTTGGCGCCGACCCCGCCCGCAAGGCGCGGCTGGTAGCCGAACCCCTTGAGCGCGGTTTTGGCGTGACCCTGGGCAACAGCCTGCGGCGGGTTCTTCTCTCGTCGCTCCAGGGCGCTGCGGTGACCGCAGTGCAGATCGACGGGGTCGTCCATGAGTTCTCTTCCCTGGAAGGCGTCCGCGAGGACGTCGTCGACATCGTCCTGAACATCAAGCAGCTGGGCCTGCGCATGCATACCGAAGGTGTGCGCCGCATGACCCTGCGCGCCCAGGGCCCCGGCTCGGTGACCGCCCGACAGATCGAGACCGGGGCGGACATCGAGATTCTGAACCCCGATCACGTTCTCTGCACGCTCGACGAGGGCGCCAGCGTCCGGATGGAGTTCACGGTGCAGAACGGCAAGGGCTATGTCCCCGCCGAGATGAACCGGCCCGAGGACGCGCCGATCGGCCTGATCGCTGTCGATAGCCTCTACTCGCCTGTCAAACGGGTCGCCTACCGGGTCGAGCCGACCCGCCAGGGCCAGAGCCTGGATTATGACAAACTGATCATCGAGGTCGAGACCAACGGCGCGGTCTCGCCCGTGGACGCGGTGGCCTATGCCGCCCGCATCCTCCAGGACCAGCTGCAGCTCTTCATCACCTTCGAGGAGCCGAAGAAGAAGTCCGACGCCGACTCCAAGCCCGAGCTGCCGTTCAACCCGGCCCTGCTGAAGAAGGTCGACGAGCTCGAGCTTTCGGTCCGTTCGGCCAACTGCCTGAAGAACGACAACATCGTCTACATCGGCGACCTGATCCAGAAGACCGAGGCGGAAATGCTCCGCACGCCGAACTTCGGCCGCAAGTCGCTGAACGAGATCAAGGAAGTGCTCGCAGGCATGAACCTGCATCTCGGCATGGACGTCCCCAACTGGCCGCCTGAGAACATCGAAGAGCTGGCCAAGAAGTTCGAAGACCAGATGTAATCCCGCGGCGCGTCGCGAGACGCCCCGCCTCCTAGGAGAGACCGCCATGCGCCATGGTAATGCGCACCGCAAGCTGGGACGGACGAGCGCCCACAGGACCGCCATGTTCGCCAATATGGCGGCGAGCCTGATCAAGCATGAGCAGATCGTGACCACCCTGCCGAAGGCGAAGGAACTGCGGCCTGTCGTCGAGAAGCTGGTCACCCTGGCCAAGCGCGGCGACCTTCACGCCCGCCGCCAGGCCATCAGCCAGATCCGCGACGTGGAACAGGTCGGCAAGCTCTTTGCGACCCTGGGTCCCCGCTACGCCGAGCGGCGCGGCGGATACACCCGCGTCCTCAAAGCGGGCTTCCGTTACGGCGACAACGCCGCCATGGCTGTGATCGAGTTCGTGGATCGCGATCCCTCGGAAAAGGGCAAGGACTCCGGGCCCGTGCAGGCCTCCGCCTTCGCCGACGCCTGATCCGGGCGAGACCCCTTTCAGAGAGCTCCAGACCCCGGCTCCGCGCCGGGGTCTTTTCGTTCCGGCGACTTGCAGGGCGGCGGCGGACGGGCCAAGGTCCGCGCAAGGGGATCCCGGACCATGACGACGACTGACTCCGCGCCCACCGGCCGCAAGGCCGCGTTCGGCTTCATTTTTGCGTCCGCCCTGCTGAACGCGGTGTCCTTTGGCGTGACGATCCCGGTGCTGCCAGCCCTGGTCAAGGAGTTCGCGGGCGGCGACACCGCCTCTGCTGCGGAATGGACCATGGTCTTCGGCGCCGTCTGGGGCCTGATGCAGTTCATCTTCGGTCCGATCCTGGGCGTCCTCTCAGACCGGATCGGGCGACGCCCCGTTCTGCTCATCTCCTTCCTCGGCCTGGCCTTCGACTTCCTCTTCCTGGTCTTCGCCCCCAGCCTGATGTGGCTTTTCGTGGCGCGGATCGTGAACGGCATGACCGCCGCCAGCTTCTCGACCGCCAACGCCTACGTCGCCGACGTCACCCCACCCGATCAGCGGGCCCGATACTTCGGCTTCATGGGAGCCTCCTTCGGCTTCGGCTTCCTCATCGGCCCGGTGATCGGGGGCCTGCTGGCCGGTCCCTTCATGGAATCGCTGGTCGGGGACTTCGCGATCCGGCTTCCCTTCGCTGTCGCGGGGACCCTCGCCTTCCTGAACTTCCTGTATGGCCTCTTTGTCCTGCCGGAATCCCTTCCGCCAGAGAAGCGCAGCCCCCGTTTCGACTGGCGCCGGGCCAACCCGGTCGGGTCACTCCGCTTTCTGCAGGAGCAGGGCCGGCTGGTCGGCCTCGCCAGCGTGGGCTTTCTGTTCCAGATCGCTCACAACGTCCTGCCCGCCGTCTTCGTCCTCTACACCGGACACCGCTATGGCTGGGACATCCAGACCATCAGCCTCACCATGTTTCTCACCGGCGGCCTTGGGATTGTCATGCAGACCCTTGTCGTGGGGCCTGTAGTCCGCCGTGTGGGTGAGCGCGGGGCCCTGCTCATTGGCTGTGCGGGCGCCGCCCTCGGCTTCCTCGCCTATGGGCTGGCGCCGACGGGCCTGCTCTACATCGCCGCGGCGCCGCTCTTCGCCCTGAGCAACCTGCTGAGCCCCGGTCTGCAGGGCCTGATGTCCCGGCGTGTGGGTCCCGAGGCGCAGGGAAGGCTGCAAGGCGCCAACCAGAGCCTCACCGGGATCGCCACCATCATCGGTCCCTTCCTCTTCGGCGGCAGCTTCGCCTTCGCCCTGCGGCACGAAGCCCTGGCGGCCTGGCCGGGGCTACCCATCCTGATCGCCTCGGCACTGATGTTTGGGGCCTTCGCCGTGGCCTGGCGGTTTGGCCGGCCCGCCCCGACTCCACCGGTCGCGACCGCCGAGCCCTCGACGGGCTGAGATCGGCGAGCGCCTTGATTGCGCCGAAAACCTGAGGGATCACAAGGCGCGTCCTGAAGGGAATCCCATGCGCCTGCACCGCCTTCTCGTCCCGGCCTTTGTCCTGCTCGCCGCCTGCTCGGGTCCGACCACCCGCTCGCAGGCGCAGCCGCCCCCATTGGCCCAGCCGACACGTGAGGCGCCTTCGGACTCGCTCAACATGAAGGCTTCCTTTGCCCCCGTGGTTCGGCGGGCGGCGCCTGCCGTGGTGAACATCTCCGCCAAGCGGGTGGTCAGGCAACAGGTCGACCCCTTCTGGCAGTTGTTTGGGATGGGGGTCCCCCCCAGCCGGGTGGAGGGATCGTTGGGCTCCGGGGTGATTGTCCGGGCCGACGGGATCATTGTCACCAACAATCATGTCGTTGAAGGCGGCCGAGAGATCACGGTGGCCCTCTCGGACCGCCGCGAGTTTCCAGCCCGCGTTCTTCTCGCCGATCCCAGGAGTGATCTCGCCGTTCTGAAGATCGATGTAGGCCGGGATCGCTTGCCGGTCATGCCGATCGACGATTCTGACGAGGCGCAGGTCGGGGATCTGGTCCTGGCCATAGGCGACCCCTTCGGCGTCGGCCAGACCGTCACTAACGGGATCATCTCAGCCCTGAACCGTACGGCAGACCCCCAGGGGGGAGCGCCGATGACCTACATCCAGACAGATGCGGCCATTAATCCCGGCAATTCCGGCGGGGCGCTCGTCGACATGGACGGGGATCTCATCGGGGTGAACAGCTTCATCGTCTCAAGGTCGGGGGCTTCGGCTGGGGTCGGCTTCGCCATCCCCGCCGCCATGGTGCGGCGGGTGGTCGAGGCGGCGGCTGGCGGTGGGAACGTCCTGGTCCGATCCTGGCTGGGAGCCCGAACCCAGGAGGTCACCCCTGAGATCGCCCGCAGTCTCTCCCTGAACGCTCCACAGGGAGCGCTTGTGGCGGACATCTGGCCCGGCGGTCCGGCGGACCGGGCGGGACTCAGATCGGGTGACGTCATCCTCTCCGTAAATGGCCGATCTGCCGCCGATACGGGCGCCGTTCTGTTCGCCGTCGCCGCCGCCCGGCCGGGAGAATCCATGAGCCTGGGCGTGCGCCGCGGCGAGCAGCAACTCAACGTGACTCTTCGCGCAGAAACGCCTCCAGCGAGACCGGCCCGCGATGACTGGCGGGTGGAGGGCCGTAACCCCTTCCAGGGTGCGACAGTGGTGAATGTGTCACCCGCCGTTGCCGACGAACTCGGGGTCGATCCTTTCCTCGCTCGGGGCGTCCTGGTCATCAACATTTCCCGGGGCTTCGCCATGAACGCCGGGCTCCGTCCCGGGGACGTGGTGCGGAAGGTCAACGGGCGGGATATCGGTACGGTTTCGGACCTCAGGGGCGCCTTGGCCGCGCCCGCCGGAACCTGGCAGGTCACCATCCTGCGGGGCGATCGGGAGATCACCGCCAATTTCCGCACCTGACCCCGGCTGGCGAAGCGGCTAGTCTGGGAGCATGGCCGACCTGTTCGAAGCTGCGGGCCTGACCCCGCCCCACCCGGCGCCGCTGGCCGAGCGCCTGAGGCCGCGAACCCTGAACGAGGTTGCCGGGCAGGACCACCTCCTGTCGCCGGAAGGTCCCATCGGGCGCATGGCCGCAGCGCGCCGGCTATCCTCAATGGTGCTTTGGGGGCCGCCGGGAGTGGGCAAGACCACCATCGCCCGGCTCCTCGCACAGGCGGCGGGATACGAGTTCCAGCAGATCTCCGCCGTCTTCTCCGGCGTGGCCGACCTGAAGAAGGCCTTCGAACAGGCCCGGGTCCGACGCCAGGCGGGACAGGCCACCCTCCTGTTCGTCGACGAGATCCACCGCTTCAACCGCGCCCAGCAGGATGGCTTCCTGCCCTGGGTGGAGGAGGGCGTCGTCACCCTGGTCGGCGCGACCACCGAAAACCCCTCCTTCGAGCTGAACGGCGCCCTTTTGTCGCGCTGCCAGGTCTTTGTCCTGCGCCGGCTGGATGCGGAGGCGCAAGGGGCCCTGCTGGCCCGGGCCGAGGCCCTGGAAGGCCGGACCCTGCCCCTGACCGACGAGGCCCGGTCGGCCCTCATCGCCCTCGCCGATGGCGATGGCCGCTATCTCCTGACCCTGGCCGAGACTCTGTTTGGCCTCGCCTCGGCCGTTCCCCTGGACCCCGAAGGCCTGGGACAGCTCCTCCAGAAGCGCAGTCC
>NZ_JADBZL010000102.1:0-14206 GCF_020402505.1 Phenylobacterium sp.
CGAAGGCCGCCCGGGCCTTCCTGGCCTGGGGAAACTACGTCCTGTCGCGCCGCAACGACCTGCCGCCACGTCAGCGCGAGCTGGTGATCCTGCGCGTCGGATACCTGTGCAAGTCCGGGTACGAATGGACCCAGCATGTGGAGATCGGCCTCAGGGATGGCCTCACCCTTCCCGAGATCGCCCGCATCAAACTGGGCGCTCAGTCGCCGGAGTGGTCCGAGGACGACCGGCTGCTGCTGCTCGCCACGGACGAGCTGCACCATGACAAGTTCATCTCGGAGCCTACGTGGACCGCCCTTGCAGGACGCTTCACGGAGAAGCAGCGCATGGACCTCGTCTTCACCGTGGGCCAGTACACCCAGGTCTCAATGATCCTGAACACGTTCGGGGTGCCCCTCGACGAGGGCCAGACCCTGGACCCCGACCTGAAGGGTTACTGAGGTCGCTCAGCGCGGCGCACGCTTCTGGGCCAGGGCCGCGCAGCTGGCGAAGCCGAGAGAGCCTTCCGAGTCGTAGAGCCAGCATTCGCCGACGGCGACGCCATCCGTGGCCTGGTGGTTGACGGATCGGAACCCCACCCACTCGCCCACAGGCAGACGGTGCAGGTACACGGTCACGTCGGTGTTGATGAAGCCCAGACCCTGATCTGACGAAGCGTGGGCGAAGGGGCTCACGAAGTCCGAGGCGACGGCGACCCGCTGGAAGGGGGTCAGGGGAACACCCCCGACCAGTTCCCGGACCTCGCGCATCCAGATCTGCCGCTCGCCTTCCGCGCCGAAGCCGCCCTTGATGGGCCTGACCGCCCACATCCGCCCCATGGGCGCGGTGGCGGGATCCGGATCGGGAATGGAGTCCGGATGGGGCGCATTCCACCCCGGGGGACTCCAGATCTTGCCCGGGGGGTTCTCCGTCCGCCGAAGAAACTGGCAGGACGCCTTCGCCGAGCTCTTGCCCCCCGAGAACAGCTCGGCCTCGGCCATGCGGATCCGACCGCCCTCGCGGATAAGGGTGGTCTTCACCTCGATCGGGTCGAAGTTGGGCAGGCGGTACATGTCCACGGTGAGGCGGGCCGGGATGAAGTCGTCCGAGCCGAACGCGCTTTCCAGGGCGTGGCCCATCAGACCGATGACGACCCGGCCGTGCAGGGACTGCGGGTTCCAGGGGCCGCGCCCCGAAGCCTGCGGCAGGAAGGCGGCGCCGTCGCGGAGGAAGAAGGGCTGCTCGGTCATGGGAGGCGTCCGGATCGGAAGAAGGCGGGCTGGGCGGAGTTCAGACGACGTAGCGGGCAAGGTTCCGGCGAACCCGCGCGGCGATATCCTCACCGGGGGACGGCGCGTGGAAGGCGAGGCCCGTGATCCTGCGATAGGCGTCGACATAGACGTCCGAGGTCTGCTCGATCATCTCCGGCGGGATGTGCGGGATGGGGTCGACATAGGGGTCGCAGCGCTCCGCCACCCAGTTCCGGACGAAGTCCTTGTCGAAGCTCTCGGGCCGCTCGCCGGCGGCGAGCCGGGCCTCGTAACTGTCCGCCATCCAGTAACGGCTGGAGTCCGGCGTATGAATTTCGTCGGCGAGAATGATCCTTCCGTCAGGATCGAGCCCGAACTCGTACTTGGTGTCGACCAGGATCAACCCGCGCTCGGACGCCAGGGCCTGCCCCCGCGCGAAGAGCGCCAGGGCGTAGGCCGAGACCTGGTCCCACTGGCCGGGGGTCAGAAGGCCCTGCTCCAGGATCTGCGCGGGGCTGAGGGGTTCGTCGTGGCCACCGTCGAAGGCCTTGGAGGTCGGCGTGATGATGGGTTCGGGCAGGCGCGCATTCGGCGCCAGGCCCTCCGGCAGCCGCACGCCGTACATCTGGCGGGCGCCCTGGCGGTACAGGGTGAGGATGGAGGTGCCGGTCGTCCCGGCGAGGTAGGCGCGCACCACGATCTCCACGGGCAGGATGTCGAGCCGGCGTCCCACCACCACATTCGGATCCGGGTACTCCAGCACGTGGTTCGGGCAGATATCCGCGGTCTTCTCGAACCAGAACCGGGCGGTCTGCGTAAGGACCTGGCCCTTGTAAGGAATGACCGCGAGAATTCGGTCGAAGGCGGAGAGGCGATCCGTGGCGATGATGACCCGGCGACCGTCTGCAAGATCGTAGTTCTCGCGCACCTTGCCCCGGTAGTGACCCGGCAGGTCCGGCAGGTCGATGGCCGCAAGAACCGGTCGCAATAGCGGGCTGGTCATCCTATATCCGGGCCTGTGAGATTTCCGCGCCGTCCGGACGCACTGATCGACCGGCGTGCAGTAGCCCAAAGCCATCCCATTTGGCAGTCGTTTAGACCGTCCCGGAGGATTTTCAATGCTTCGCACCGCCCTCCTCGCCGCCGCCCTCGCCGTCGCCGCCTCCCCCGCCGCCGCCAAGCTTGCGCCGGGCGCCAAGGCGCCGGACTTCAGCGCGCCCGCCTACCTAGCGGGCAACGCCTTTACCTACAGGCTCGCGGACAACCTGAAGAAGGGTCCGGTCGTGCTCTACTTCTTCCCCTCGGCCTACACGGCCGGCTGCAACCTCGAGGCCCGCCTGTTCTCCGAGGCCGTGGATGAATTCAAGGCCAACGGCGCCACCGTGATCGGCGTGACCTCGGGCAAGACCGACAAGCTGGCCCAGTTCTCCAAGGACACCGAACACTGCGGCGGCAAGTTTCCGGTCGCCGCCGACCCCGGCGCGGTGATCGCCAAGCGCTACGACGCCCCGCTGACCATGAAGGGCATGTCGATGCCCGGCATGTCCGGCCGCGTCTCCTACGTGATCGCCCCCGACGGCTCGGTGATCCATTCCTACGACAACCTCGATCCCAACGACCACGTGAACCAGACCCTCGGCGCGGTGAAGGCCTGGAGGGCCGGTAAGCGCAAGTAGCTGCGACGCCGGGGAGGCCGGCCCAGGGGCTGACTTCCTTGCGCCGGTGCGGGCTTTCCTCTATGCACCGCCGCTTCAACGGAAGGCGGTCGCGGGTTGGAGCGCCAAAGGGACGGGAAAGCCCCGTCCGCCAGCCCGGGATCCATCGTTTCCGACGGTCACCCGCCGCCGGACGCGCCGCCCTCCACATGGGATGAAGGAAACATGGCGCTCTACGAGCACGTCGTCATTTCGCGGCAGGATATCTCGCCGCAGCAGGCCGAAGCCCTGAACGACCAGATCAAGGCGATCATCGAGGAACACGGCGGCGCCGTGGCCAAGATCGAGTACTGGGGCCTGCGCAACCTGACCTACCGGATCAAGAAGAACCGCAAGGGTCACTATTCGCTTCTCGCCCTCGACGCGCCGGCGGCGGCGGTCAAGGAGATGGAGCGCCAGCTGTCCATCAACGAGGACGTTCTCCGCTACCTGACGATCCGGGTCGAGGAACTGGACCTGGAGCTGTCGCCCATCCTCGCGCGCCGCGACCGCGAGCGCGAGCGTGAACCCCGTCGCGAAGACGCCTACTGAGACCGGAGGCCGAGACCATGACCGACGAAACCGCAGCCGCGCCCGCCGCGAGCGCCCGCCGCCCCTTCTTCCGCCGCCGCAAGGTCTGCCCCTTCTCGGGCTCCGCTGCGCCGAAGATCGACTACAAGGACGTCAAGCTCCTGCAGCGCTACATTTCCGAGCGCGGCAAGATCGTGCCGTCACGCATCACCGCCGTGTCGGCGAAGAAGCAGCGTGAACTGGCCCGCGCCATCAAGCGCGCCCGCTTCCTCGCCCTCCTTCCCTACGTCGTGAAGTAAGGAGACCCCGAAATGAAGGTCATTCTTCTGGAGCGGGTCGAAGGCCGCGGCGCCCTGGGCGACGTGGTCACCGTCAAGGACGGCTTCGCCCGAAACTTCCTCCTGCCCCGCGGCAAGGCCCTGCGCGCCAACGCCTCCAACATGAAGGTGTTTGAGGCCCAGCGCGCCGAGCTTGAGGCTCGCAACCAACGCGCCCGGGAACAGGCCGCCAAGTCCGGTGAAAGCCTCGACGGAACCGCCTACATCCTCATCCGGCAGGCGGGCGAGAGCGGCCAGCTCTATGGCTCGGTCAGCGGCCGGGACGTGGCGGACATCATCAACGCCGCCGGCGGCAAGGTCGAACGGTCGATGGTCGTGCTCGACAAGCCGATCAAGACCCTCGGCCTGCATGAGGTGAAGGTGAAGCTGCATGCCGAGGTGACGGTGACCGTCACTCTCAACATCGCCCGCTCCGAGGACGAAGCCGAACGGCAGGCCCGTGGCGAGAACGTGATCGAGTCGCAGTTCGCCGAAGAGCGCGCCGCCGCCGAAGAGACCGCCCAGGACCTCCTGGAAGGCGGCGCCGGCCAGCAGGATGGCGATTACGGGGACTAACCTTCCCGGGACACCTGTTTCGGAAGTCGGGCGCGGATCCCAGAGGTCCGCGCCCTTTTCGTGTCCGGGCATGGACGCAATGGGCCGCAGGATGTGGCATTTACGTGACATCCCTGCGCATCGACGCGTTCTAAATAGGTCTGCGATCGGCCTTGTCCGGTCATCTCAATGGGAAACACCATGCTCTATCGCTCTGCACTCTTTGCGGCCGTCTCGGCCGCCTCCCTCCTGGCCGGCGCCGTTCAGGCCGCCGAACCCGCCAGTGAGGTCGAGGAACTGGTCGTCACCGGCAGCCGGACCGAGGGAAGGACCCGTCTGGAGACCCTCGCCCCGGTCGATGTGATCTCCACCGAGGCCCTGACCCGCCAGGGCAACACGGAAATGGCGACCGCCCTCGCCGCCGTGGCGCCTTCCATGACCTTTCCCCGCCCTTCCATCACCGACGGCACGGACAGCGTCCGTCCGGCCACCCTGCGCGGCCTGGCGCCTGACCAGACCCTGGTGCTGATCAACGGCATGCGCCGGCACTCGTCGGCCCTGGTCAATGTGAATGGCTCGATCGGCCGTGGATCGGCCGCCGTCGACCTGAACTCCATCCCGACGGTCGCCGTGGACCGTATCGAAGTGCTCCGGGACGGCGCCTCGGCGCAGTACGGCTCGGACGCCATCGCCGGCGTCGTCAACATGCGCCTGCGTGAAGCGGATGAGGGCGGCTCCGCCTCGGTCACCTACGGCGTCTATGACACCCGGGTCCGGACGGCCCGCGATCTCAAGGGGCGCGACAAGAACGACGGACCCACCTTCACGGCGACGGGCTGGCAGGGCTTCAAGCTGGGTTCCGACGGCTTCCTGACCGTCAGCGGCGAGTATCTGTTCCGGAACCCGACCAGCCGGGGCGACCTCGACCCGCGCATTACGCCCAGCAAGGTGACTTCGCGGTTCGGCGACCCCCAGGTCGACCAGATCACGGTCTACGCCAACGCCGGCAAGCCCCTGAACGAGGAGTGGGACCTGTACGGCTTCGGGGGATATCAGAAGCGAAAGACGGACAGCGCCGCCTTCCCGCGCCTGGCCAACAACCCCAACAATGTGCCGTCCATCTGGCCGATCGGCTTCCTGCCGCTGATCACGACGGACATCACCGACTACAGCGCCGCCGGCGGCCTGCGTGGCAGCCTCGCTGGCTTCGAGATCGATGCCGGCCTGGTCTATGGCTACAACCAGGTCCATTACGGGGTCCGGGACTCGGTCAACGCCTCCATGGGCGCGGGCTCTCCGACCGACTTCGACGCCGGCAAGATGCAGTATGACCAGCTGGTGGCCCAGATCGGCGGCACGCGGCCCCTCGACTTCGGCCTCGCAAAGCCTGCGAACCTGGCCCTCGGGGTCGAATACCGTCGCGAGCACTACCAGATCACCCAGGGTGAACGGGCCTCTTGGGTCTTCGGCGGCGTCGCCGGCAAGGCGGCGGGGTCCCAGGGCTTCCCCGGCTTCCAGCCCGGCAACGAGGTGGACAAGGACCGGAACTCCCAGTCGGTCTACGCCGACCTCGACCTGCCCGTGACCGACGCCTTCGGCGTGGCTGCGGCGGTACGCTACGAGAACTATTCGGACTTCGGCTCGAAGACGACCGGCAAGATCTCCGGCCGTTACGATTTCAATGACGCCCTCGCCATCCGCGGCACCCTCGCCACGGGCTTCCGCGCTCCGGCCCTGCAGCAGCAGTTTTTCACGGCGACGTCCACCAACTTCCTGGCGATCAATGGCGTCAGCACCCCGGTCGAGGTGGGCACCTTCCCCTCTACCAGCGCGGTGGCGAAGTCATTGGGCGGCAAGGCCCTGCAGCCGGAGGAGTCGGTGAACTATTCTCTGGGCCTGGTCTTCCGCACCGGCGCCTTCGAGGCCACCATCGACGCCTACCGCATCGAGATCGACAACCGGATCGTCCTCTCCGAGAACATCCAGTGCAATCCGACGGGCACTCCCACCGCGCAGGCCATCTGCGGCCTGATCAACCCGCCCGGCGCCAGCGCCCAGCTTGGCGCAGCCCGCTTCTTCATCAATGGTGTGGATACTGAGACCAACGGCCTGGACATCGTCGCCCGCTACCGTTGGGACATGGGTGATTTTGGCGACTTGGACGTCACTGGAGCCGCCAACTTCAACGATACGGATGTGACCGCAGTGCCGAAAACCTCGGTGCTGGAGTCCCTCCCCGTGCCGCCACCCCTCTTCGACCGTGCCAACCGCCTGAACTTCGAGGAAGGCACCCCGGCTTCCAAGTACGTACTGAGTGTGGACTGGACCCGCGGCGATTTCGGCGTTTCAGGCAAACTGACCCGGTATGGCGATGTCCTTCAGCCCAGCAACACGCCCTCGCTCGACTACAAGGTCGGCGAACATGTTCTTCTCGACCTGGAAGGCCGCTGGAATAACGAGAGCGGCGTCGGCGTCGCCCTGGGCGTCAGCAACGCCCTGGACCAGTACCCGAACCGGACTCCGACCAATGTCAACACCACCGGACCGGTCGCCTTCCCGAACTTCTCACCCTTCGGCTTCAACGGGCGCTACGTTTACGCCCGCCTGAGCTACAACTGGTAAGGTCCCCCGCCGGGCCCGGACACACCGGGCCCGGCGATCCTTTTCCACAGGCTGAGATTACCTGTGCATCGCCCCCGGGCGCGTCGTGACCCGGACCCCCGTCGCGGGCTATCCTGACGGGATGGCGCTCGCTCCGGCTCTCGATCTCGTCCCCCCCGTCAATGACGTGGACATTCCTCACCCTCCCGCCAATGTGGAGGCCGAACAGGCGCTGCTTGGGGCGCTTCTTTACGACAACGCCGCCTTCGAGCGGCTTGGGGACAACCTGGAGCCCCGGCACTTCTACGAGCCCTTCCACCAGCGGCTCTTCGCCACCATCCAGACCCAGATCCGCAAGGGACAGCTGGCTGAGCCCATCCTGCTGGCCGAACAGTTCAGCCGCGACCCGGCCTTCGAGGCCCTGGGCGGAGTCCGCTACCTCGCCGACCTTGTTGACCGCGCACCGCCCGCCGCCAACGCCCCCGACTACGCCCGCGCCATCTATGACCTCGCCCTTCGCCGGGATCTGATCCGGATCGGCGGCGAGATCACGGTACGCGCCCAGGCGCCCGAAGACGCCCAAACCGCCCTGGACCAGATCGAGGAGGCCGAGGCCAGCCTCTACGCCCTGGCCGAGACCGGCGGCGCCTCGCAGGGTTTCATCTCCTTCGTCGACGCCCTTGGCGGCGCCCTGGAGATGGCCGCCGAAGCCCATCGGCGAGACGGGGGCCTGGCGGGTCTGTCCACCGGACTGATCGATCTCGACCAGAAGATCGGTGGCCTGCATCCGTCCGATCTGGTCATCCTGGCGGCCCGCCCCTCCATGGGGAAGACCTCCCTCGCAGCCAACATCGCCTTCCACATCGCCCGGAACTACGCCTGGGAACCCCAGCCCGACGGATCGCGGAAGACGGTCTCCGGCGGGGTCGTGGCCTTCTTCTCGCTGGAAATGTCGGCCGAGCAGCTGGCCATGCGGCTGCTTGCCGAGGTCTCGGGCGTCTCCGGCGACCGGCTTCGCAAAGGCGAGATCGACGCCTCGGAGTTCGCCCGCATCCGCGAGGCCGCCCTGGAAATCCAGGAGGCGCCCCTGCACATCGACGCCACCGGCGGCCTGTCGATCGCCAAGCTGGCCGCCCGGGCGCGGCGCCTCAAGCGCCAGCACGGTCTGGACGTGATCTTCGTCGACTACCTCCAGCTGATCACCAGCGGCGAGAGCCGGAACGACAACCGGGTCCAGGAAGTCTCCATGATCACCCAGAGCCTCAAGGCCCTGGCCAAGGAGCTCAACGTCCCGGTGATCGCCCTGTCGCAGCTGTCCCGCCAGGTCGAGAACCGCGAGGACAAGAAGCCCCAGCTGGCGGACCTGCGGGAGTCCGGCTCCATCGAGCAGGACGCCGACATGGTGATGTTCATCTACCGGGAGAGCTACTACCTCTCGCGCCTGGAGCCCCGCGAGGGAACGCCCGAGCACCTGACCTGGCAGGAGAACATGGACAAGGTTTCCGGCATGGCCGAGATCATCATCGGCAAACAGAGGCATGGTCCGATCGGGACGGTGAAACTCTCGTACAATGAAGAGATCACCAAGTTCGGCAACCTCGCCCGGGATCCAGGCCGGTACGACATCCGCTAGCCCTGGGGTCCGGCTTTGGCTATGTCCGCGCGATGCCCCACCGCGCCCGCCTGACGGTTGATCTCTCCGCACTGGACCGGAACTACCGGACCCTGTGCGCCGTCGCAGCAGGGGCCGAGGTCGCCCCGGTGGTCAAGGCGGACGGCTACGGGCTGGGCGCCGCCCGGGTTTCACGACGACTGTGGGAGTCCGGCGCACGGTCTTTCTTCGTGGCCCGGCTGGATGAGGGCGAGGCCCTGAGGAAGGGTCTTGGGGAAACGCGGCCCGCACGGATCTTCGTCCTCGACGGCCTTGTACCCGGGACCGCCGACCGCGTCCGGCGCTCTGGCCTCATTCCCGTGCTCGCCGACCCCGGCCAGGTGGCGGCGGCCCGTCAGGCGGAGCCTCAGCTGGAGGTCGGCCTGCACGTGGACACCGGCATGAACCGTCAGGGTCTATCCCCGGATGATCTTGCCGGGTTCGCCCGCGGCGGTTCCGCAGGGTTGAAGCCGGTGCTGTTGATGAGCCACCTCGGGTCAGCCACTCTTCCGGGGGACCCGAGGAACGCCCTGCAACTGGCCCGGTTCCGTGAAGCCCGAAGCCGGCTCCCCGACCTTCCGGCCAGCCTCGCCGCCTCCGCTGGAACCTTCCTGGGCCCGGAGTGGCGGTTCGACATGGTGCGTCCGGGGGTCAGCCTCTTCGGTGGCGGTCCCTTCGAGCAACCGGATCCCCGGATCGAGGCCGTCGCGACCCTGGACGCGCCGGTTCTTTATGTCCGCACCGTCGAGGCGGGGGAGTGGCTCGGCTACGGATCGGGCCTGAGGATGGCGCGCTCCACCCGGATCGCCGTCGTCGCCGCCGGATATGCAGACGGGCTTCTGCGCCGGGGTGGCGGACGAGCCAAGGCCTGGTTTGCGGGCGCCCCCCGGCCGGTAAGGATCATCAACATGGATCTCCTCGCCATCGAGATCGGGGAGACGCCGGCCAAACCGGGCGACCGCGTCGAACTGATGGGCCCCAACCTGCCGGTCGATGACCTCGCCGCCGCGACCGACACCGTGGCGCACGAGTGCCTGGTCCGGCTGAGCACCCGGGCGCGCCGGCGCTATGTCCGTTCCTGACGCAACCGGGGCTAGACTGATCCCGGCGGGCGAATCAGGAGACCTCGATGGCCAGAGATGGCGCGACCTATGTCTGCCAGTCCTGCGGGGCTTCCCAGAGCCGCTGGAGCGGTCAATGCCCCGCCTGCGGGACCTGGAACGCCATGGTGGAGGAGAGCGGGATACGACCGCCCGGCGCCCTGGCCGCCAGCCGCCCCTCTCGGACCCGGGGCCTCGACTTCCAGGGGCTGTCCGGAGAGGTGCGCGCCCTTCCCCGGATCCAGACCGGCATCGAGGAGTTCGACCGGGTTTGCGGCGGCGGCGTCGCCCGGGGCTCGGCCATCCTGGTGGGCGGTGACCCGGGGGTCGGCAAGTCCACCCTCCTGATGCAGGCCGTGGCCGCCGCGGCCACCCGGGGCGCCACCTGCGCCTACATCTCGGGCGAAGAGTCCGTGGACCAGGTCCGCAGCCGGGCCCAGCGCATGGGCCTGGGGGCCGCACCCGTCCAGCTGGCCGCGGAGACCAGCCTGCGCAATGTCCTCGACGGCCTGAAGCGATCGAAGTTCGACCTGGTGGTCATAGATTCCATCCAGACCCTCTGGAGCGACGCGCACGATGCGGCGCCGGGTTCCGTCACCCAGGTCCGGGCGGCCTCCGCCGAACTCGTGCGCCTGGCCAAGAAGGAGGGTGTGGCGGTGATCCTCGTGGGTCACGTGACCAAGGAAGGGGCCATCGCCGGCCCCCGGGTCATCGAGCACCTGGTCGACGCTGTCCTGACCTTCGAGGGCGAGCGTGGGTACCCCTTCCGGGTCCTGCGGGGCGTCAAGAACCGCTTCGGCGCCACCGACGAGATCGGCGTCTTCGAGATGGGGGATGCGGGATTGCGGGAAGTCGCCAACCCGTCCGCCCTCTTCCTGGACACCTCGGGTGAAAGGGCCGCCGGCGCCGCCGTCTTCGCAGGGATTGAGGGATCAAGACCCGTCCTGGTAGAGTTTCAGGCCCTGGTGGCGCCGTCCGCCTATGGCACGCCACGCCGGGCCGTCGTGGGCTGGGACTCCGGTCGCCTCGCCATGGTGCTGGCCGTCCTGGAGGCCCGTTGCGGGCTCTCCCTCGGCGCGCGGGACGTCTACCTCAACGTCGCCGGCGGCCTGCGGATCAGCGAACCGGCCGCAGACCTCGCCGCCGCGGCCGCGCTCGCCTCCTCAGCCCTCGACGTCGCCCTGCCGCAGGACTGCGTCGTGTTCGGCGAGATCAGCCTCTCGGGAGAAGTCCGGGCGGTCAGCCGGACCGAAGCCAGGGTGCGGGAAGCCGCCAAGCTGGGCTTCCGCCAGGCCCTGGGGCCCCGGGACGCGGATGCCGGGGCGCTGAAGCTGACCGGTGCGGCCCGCCTGGCCGATGCGGTGGCCCGGATCGGCGAAGGCGGCTGGACGAGCCTGGGATGATCCCCTTTGACATAATCCTTCTGGCCATCCTGCTGATCTCGGCGGGGTTGGGGTATCTCCAGGGCGCCCTGAAAGAGCTGGTTTCCCTCACCTCCCTCGTCCTTGCGCTGGCCGTCGCCATCCTTTGTCTTAGGCATGTGGAGCCCCTTGTCGACGCCAGGCTCAACCCGGACTGGGCCGCGCCGCCCCTCACCTTTCTCCTCCTCTTTGTGGGCGCCTATCTTGGGCTCAGGGTGGCTGGGGCCGGATTGGCGGGCGGAATCCGGCAGGCCCGCCTTCTGAACGCCCTGGACCGGGCCATTGGCTTTGCGTTCGGCCTGGTCCGGGCGACCCTCTTCCTGGGGGTCTGCAACCTGGCGTTCACGGCCGCCACCCCTGCCGGCTATGCGCCGTCCTGGCTGACGGGTTCCCTCTTCTACCCTCTGACCGCGCGCTCCGCGGACCTGATCCGAGCCCTGACCCCCAAGGGGCTGGATCTGGCCGGACAGGTCGCCCCCAAGGTCGGGGACGCCGTCGACAGCGCCCTTGGGGACCGTCACGAGGGTGACATGCAGGGCTCCGGGGGATATGAGAGCACCACCCCCCCCTGATCGCGACAAGGCAGCGGAGACGCCCTGGTGAAAACCCCCGCCGATCATTGGTCACCCCGGGATCCTGATGACGACGCACCGCGGCTGGAATGCGGCGTCTTCGGGGTCTTCGACGTCGAGGACGCCTCGGCGGTCACTGCGCTCGGGCTGCACGCCCTTCAGCACCGGGGCCAGGAAGCCTGCGGCATCGCCAGCTTCGACGGACATGGATTCCACACCGAACGGCACATGGGTTACGTGGGCGACGCCTTCGCCGGCGGGGACCTGACCACGCGTCTGCCGGGATCCTTCGCCATCGGACACACCCGCTACTCGACCGCCGGCGGCAGCGTCATCCGCAACGTCCAGCCCATGTTCGCCGACCTGGACACTGGCGGCATCGCCCTCGCGCACAATGGAAACCTGACCAATTTCCTGACCCTTCGCCAGCAGCTGGTGGCGGAGGGTCGGATCTTCCAGTCCACCTCGGACTCCGAAGTGATCCTGCACCTGATCGCCCGGTCCCGCCGGCCGCGCCTCGTGGACCGGTTCATCGACGCCCTGCGGGAGATCGAAGGCGGCTACGCCCTTGTGGCCATCACCAACAAGAAGCTGATCGGCGTCCGCGATCCCCTGGGCATACGCCCCCTCGTCCTCGGCGATCTGGATGGCCATGCGGTCCTGGCTTCCGAGACCTGCGCCCTCGACATGATCGGCGCGCGCTTTGTCCGGGACATCGAGCATGGCGAGATGGTGGTGATCGACCATGACGGCCTCCAGAGCCTCAGGCCCTTTCCCGCCGCCCGCGCCCGTCCCTGCATCTTCGAGTATGTCTATTTCGCCCGGCCCGACAGCGTCGTGAACGGCAAGTCGATCTATGATGTCCGCAAGCGGATGGGCCGGCGGCTGGCCCAGGAGCACCCGGCGGATGTTGACGTGGTCGTCCCGGTTCCGGACTCAGGCGTCCCGGCGGCCCTCGGCTTCGCCCAGGAAGCCGGCCTTCCCTTCGAGATGGGGATCATCCGCAACCACTACGTCGGGCGGACATTCATCCAGCCCACCCAGGGCGCCCGGGAAACCGGGGTGCGCATGAAGCTGTCCCCGAATCGTGCGGTCCTGGCTGGCAAGAAGGTCATGCTGATCGACGACTCGATCGTTCGCGGCACCAATTCCATCCGCGTGGTGCGCATGGTCCGCGAGGCCGGCGCCGCAGAAGTCCACCTGCGGTCCGCCTCTCCGCCCATCCAGTGGCCCGACTTCTACGGCATCGACATGCCCGACCGTGACAAGTTGCTGGCGGCGCAGCACAGCGTCGAGGACATTGCGCGCATCCTCAACGTGGACTCCATGGGTTTTCTTTCAGTAGACGGCCTCTACTGGGCGATGGAGGCGGGTCCGCGCGATGCGGTGAGCCCGCAGTTCACAGACCACTATTTCACGGGCGACTACCCTACCCGCCTGCTGGACCGTGAGATCGCCGAGGGCCGCAACACAGTGTCGGAGCGGCAGCTGTCCTTCCTGGTCGACGCGTGACGACGGGCGGAGGCGCGCGCTGGCTCGCGCTGCTGAAGCCCGATGTCTACATCCTCCTGATCCTTGGCGCGGTGGTCTTGGCCACCCTGCTGCCGGCCCGGGGCGAGGCCCGCCCGATCCTGGACGTCGCCGTCTCGGTCGGCATCGGCCTGGTCTTCTTCCTTCACGGCGCCCGCCTGTCCCGAGAGGCGGTCATCGCCGGCGCGACGCAGTGGCGGCTTCACGCCCTGGTGCTGGCCTCCACCTTCGTGCTGTTCCCCCTCCTGACCCTCGCCGCCGCCGCCCTGCCCGCCTGGATGCTGCCGGCCAGTCTCGCGCCCGGCCTGATCTTCCTGGGCTGTCTGCCCTCGACCATCCAGTCCTCCATCGGCTTCACCGCCATCGCCCGCGGGAACGTGCCTGCGACCGTCGCGGCGGCGACGGCTTCAAACCTCATCGGGATTGTCCTGACGCCTGTGCTGGCGGGTCTCCTCCTTCACCGAACCGGCGGCGGGGCCTCACTGGAGGGCTTACAGACCATCGGGCTCCAGCTGCTCGCCCCCTTCCTGGCCGGACACCTCCTGCGCCCCTGGATCGCAGGCCTCCTCGCCGGGCGCGCGAAGGCCCTGTCCCGGCTGGACAGGGGCTCGATCCTGCTTGTGGTCTACGCCGCCTTCTCTGACGCCGTCACGGGAGGCCTCTGGAGCCGCCTCAGCGCCCTGGACCTGATGAAGCTGGCCCTTGTCTGCGGCGTCCTCCTGGCGCTTGTCCTTTATCTCACCCTGGCCGCCGCTCGCGCCGCGCGCCTGTCAACCCCGGACGAGATCACCCTGGTCTTCTGCGGATCCAAGAAAAGCCTGGCCAGCGGCGTGCCCATGGCCGGCGCGCTGTTCCCGGGCGACACCCTGGGGCTGGTCCTGCTCCCCATCATGGTCTTCCACCAGATCCAGCTGATGGTCGTGGCCGTGATCGCCGAAAGGTACGCGGAGAGGTCTGAGAGCGCCGGAGAGACCCGGGCCGGAGGGTGACGACCGGCCCGCAACG
>NZ_JADBZL010000103.1:0-15870 GCF_020402505.1 Phenylobacterium sp.
GATGAAGATCCGGTCGCCGACGGCGTCGGCCCGGCGGACCTGGAGCCCCAGGGGGGCCATGTTGTCCCGCACCCAGTCGCGGCCCATGTGCAAGGCGTCGATATTGGCCTTGATGAGCTTCTCGCGGCCCTCGAACTGCTCAGCGAGCAGCTGTTCGATGACGGCGATCTCGATGCCCAGCAGGGAAGCGAGGGCGCCGACATAGATGATGTTCTTGAACAGCTGCCGCTCGCGGGCGACCGTATAGGCGGCGTTGCAGATGGCCGTCAGGGGCACGCCCACAACCGTTATGTCGTCCCGGAACTTCGAGGCCGGCATGGGCTTGGTGGAGTCGTAGAAGAGGTAACCGCCGGGCTCGATCTCGGCGACGTCCTTGTCCCAGGTCTGGGGATTCATCGCGACCATCATGTCGACGCCGCCGCGACGGCCGAGGTGGCCTTCGCCGGTGACGCGCACCTCAAACCAGGTGGGCAGGCCCTGGATGTTCGACGGAAAGATGTTCCGCACCGCCACGGGCACGCCCATCCGCAGGACGGACTTGGCGAACATGGAGTTGGCGCTGGCCGAGCCGGAGCCGTTGACGTTGGCGAACTTGACGACGAAGTCGTTCACGGCGGCGAGGGGGGCGGTCATGCGGCGCCTCCCATCTGGTCGGCGTGGGTCATCTCGAGGGTGAACCTCTGCATGTCCCAGGCCCCGGTGGGGCAGCGCTCGGCGCACAGGCCGCAGTGCAGGCAGACATCCTCGTCCTTGACCATGACCCGGCCCGTGGCCAGGGCGCCGGAGACCAGGAGGTCCTGGTCGAGGTTGAGGGCCGGGGCCTTGAGGCGCTGGCGAAGGTCGGCCTCCTCGCCGTCATCGGTGAAGGTGATGCAGTCGACGGGGCAGATGTCGACGCAGGCGTCGCACTCGATGCAGAGGTTGTCCGTGAAGACGGTCTGGACATCGCAGTTCAGGCACCTCTGGGCCTCGGCGTAGCCGAGCCGGGAATCAAAGCCGAGTTCGACCTCGACCCGGACGTTCTTGAGCGCCTCGGCCTTGTCGAGCATGGGCACGCGGTGCCTTTGCTCGAGGGAGATGTCGTTGTCGTAGCTCCACTCATGGATGCCCATCTTCTGGGAGACCAGGGAGAAGCCGGGGGGCGGACGGTCATGGACGTCCTCGCCCATGCAGTGGCGGTGGATGGAGACCGCCGCATCATGGCCGTGGGCCACGGCCCAGATGATGTTCTTCGGGCCAAAGGCGGCGTCGCCGCCGAAGAAGACCCCCTTGCGGGTGGATTCGAAGGTGACCGGGTCGACCTGCGGCATGTCCCAGCGGTCGAACTCCAGGCCGATGTCGCGCTCGATCCAGGGGAAGGCGTTCTCCTGGCCGACGGCGACCAGGACGTCATCGCATTCGTGGTGCTCGTCGGGCTCGCCCGAGGGGACGAGGTTGCGTCGGCCCTTGTCGTCGTATTCTGCGCGGACGATCTCGAAGGTCACGCCGGTCAGGCGACCGTTCTCGTGGGTGAAGGCCTTGGGGACGCGGAAGTTGAGGATCGGGATGTCCTCGTGGATCGCGTCTTCCTTTTCCCAAGGGCTGGCCTTCATCTCCTCGAAGCCCGAGCGAACGACGACCTTGACCTCCTCGCCGCCCAAGCGGCGCGAGGTGCGGCAGCAGTCCATGGCGGTGTTGCCGCCGCCGAGGACGATGACCCGGCGGCCGATCTTCTCGATGTGTCCGAAGGACACGCTGGAAAGCCAGTCAATGCCGATGTGGACGTTGGCGGCGGCCTCCTTGCGGCCTGGAATGTCGAGGTCCCGGCCCCGGGGCGCGCCGGAGCCGACGAACACGGCGTCGAAGCCCTCGGACAGCAGGCCCTTGAGGCTCTCGATCCGCTGGCCGAGGCGAAGCTCCACCCCGCCGAGACGGGTGATGTAGCCGACCTCCTCGTCGATCACTTCCTCCGGGAGGCGGAAGCGGGGAATCTGGCTGCGGATCATGCCGCCGGAGCGCGGCTCGCCGTCGAACAGGACCAGCTCATAACCCAGGGGGGCGAGGTCGCGGGCCACGGTCAGGGAGGCGGGTCCAGCGCCGATCAGGGCGACACGCTTGCCGTTCCGCTTGGCGGTCACCGGCGGCATGAGGGGCCCGACGTCCTGCTTGTTGTCCGCCGCCACGCGCTTCAACCGGCAGATGGCGACGGGCTCCTCCTCCACGCGTCCGCGCCGGCAGGCGGGCTCGCAGGGGCGGTCGCAGGTGCGGCCGAGAACGCCGGGAAAGACGTTCGACTTCCAGTTGATCATGTAGGCGTCATCGTACCGGCCATCGGCGATCAGGCGGATGTATTCCGGCACGGGCGTGTGGGCCGGGCAGGCCCACTGGCAGTCGACCACCTTGTGATAGTAGTCGGGACCCTCGGTACGCGTTGGTTGCAAGACCCGTTTCCTCCCAGGTCGCCCGGGCGGCGCGGCCCGGTCCTTCATTGGAACACAAGCCTGCGCCGGCCCTCTCTTTGGGCGCTGAGTCCATTCTTAAGGTCGGACGGCGGGCAAGACCAGATGTCATGCCGCCCTGAGGGGAAATTCCAAGCCTGTTCAAGAGTGCGTGAGAGTCCAGCACCGGCTCTTGGCTGCGAAAGATTAACGCGTCTTAACTTTCGGCGTCCATCCGCTTGGGAGATTGTCATGAACTATCGTCCCTGGTTCGCACCCCTTGAGACCGAAGATGAAGACGCCGCCTTCGGCGAGCGGGAGATCGAGTCCTGCGCCGACTTCGAAGCCGTCAACCTGCGACGGGCGGCGATTGAAAATGCGGAAGCCCTGAGGCTCGCCCGAGCCCTCTGAGCTGCGGAGAGGAAGGGGGCGATGCCCCTCCGCTCCCCAAGACTCAGGTGTTGCGCGAATGCTGTAAGCGCTGGCGCGCCTTATCCGCCTGACCTAGGTTTCGAGGATCAGAGCGGTGCGGGAGGACGCCATGCAACTTCGTAGGCTGGGGAACAGCGGGCTCAAGGTCAGCGTAATCGGGCTCGGCTGCAACAACTTCGGCATGCGGATCGACCAGGCCCAGACGCGCATGGTGGTCGACGCCGCCCTCGACTGCGGGGTCAACTTCTTTGACACGGCCGATATCTACGGCGCCTCCAAGTCCGAGGTCTTCCTGGGCGAGGCGCTGAAGGGCAGGCGGGACAAGGCGGTCCTGGCCACCAAGTTCGCCAACCCCATGGGCGAGGGCGAGTACCTTCGGGGCGGCGCCCGGCGCTACATCGTCAAGGCGGTGGAGGACAGCCTCAAGCGCCTGCATACGGACCACATCGACCTCTACCAGATGCACGTGCCGGATGCCGATACGCCCATCGAGGAGACCCTGCGCGCCCTCGACGATCTCGTCCGGGCCGGCAAGGTGCTCTACATCGGCAACTCCAACTTCACCGGCTGGCAGATCGCCGACGCGGACTGGACCTCACGAACCCAGGGCCTGGAGCGCTTCGTCTCGGCCCAGAACAACTTCAGCCTGCTGGAGCGCGGCGTGGAGCGCGAGGTCCTTCCGGCCTGCGAGCGCTTCGGCCTGGGCCTTCTGCCCTATTTTCCGCTCGCCAGCGGCTTCCTGACCGGCAAGTACCGGCGCGGCGAGCCACCCCGCCAGGGCACACGGCTTGCGGCCTGGGGCAAGCGCGGCGCCGCCGCCCTGAGCGAGCGGAATTTCGACCGGCTCGAAGCCCTCGAGCAATGGGCGGAACAGCGCGGCCGGCGAATCCTCGACCTAGCCTTCGCCTGGCTGCTCGGGCACCGCGCCGTCAGCTCGGTCATCGCCGGCGCCACAAGCCCCGAACAGGTTCAGACCAACGCCCGATGCGCCGAGTGGATCCTCACTCCGGAGGAGGTCGAAGAAGTCCGGGCCCTGCTCGCATGACCGGCGCCACCCTCCCGCCCCTGCCGGTCCAGCCGCCCGACGTCGACTGGCCGACCCTGAGCTGGAGGCGCGGCCCCCTCCCCCCGTCAGTGGACGCCAAGCGTCTGGCCCGGCTGATCGATCGCGGCTTCACCGACTTCGAGGAGACCCACGCCGTCGTGGTGGTCCAGAGCGGCCGCCTCGTGCTCGACCGCTATGGTCCCGCCCATGGGCCGGAGGCGACATGCCTGTCCTGGTCCATGGCCAAGAGCATCACCCACGCCCTGGTGGGGATCGCGGTCCGCGATGGGCTCCTGGATGTCATGGCCCCTGCGCCCGTCCCGGAATGGCGTTCGCCCGGGGACCCCAGGGGCGCCATCACGACCGACCAACTGCTTCGGATGTCCAGCGGACTGAGGTTTTCGGAGGTCTACGAGCCCGACAAGCCCTCGGACACCATCGAGATGATGTGGGGCTCGGGAAAGGCGGACGTGGCGCACTACGCGGCCAGCCAGCCCCTGGACCACCCGCCGGGGACCTTCTTCAGCTATTCGTCTGGCACGACCAACATCATTTGCCGGATCCTGGCGGAAGTGACGGGCCTGCGGGGCGAGGTCTTCGCCGCCTTCATGCAAGAGCGGTTGTTCGAACACCTTGGCATGCGCACCCCGGTTCCGAAATTCGATCCTGCGGGAACCTTCATCGGGTCGTCCTTCTGCTTCGCCAGCGGCCAGGATTTCGCACGCTTCGGACTGCTCTACCTCAGGGACGGGGTCTGGAATGGGCGCCGCCTGCTACCGGAGGGCTGGGTCGACTACGCCCGGACCCAGACCTTCCAGCAGACCGGCGTCACGGATGGTCCCTACGGCGCCCACTGGTGGCTGGGCCTGGGCGGCGAGGGCTCCTTCTCCGCCAACGGACACGAAGGCCAGTTCACCCTCCTTGTCCCTGACCTGGACCTGATCATCGTTCGGCATGGCCGGACGAGCGCAGCCCTCAAGGACGCGCTCAAGGTCTGGATGGGCGAGATGGCGGCGGCCTTCCGGACCTGAGCATAAGTGCGACGCCCTCTGGACAGAGGCTCCGAGCGGGGGCAGCTTCACGCTAGGGAAGCATAAGCCGGGAGGTCCAGGCATGGCGAAGTTCGAGGTCAATGGACGAAGTGTCCAGAACCGGGGGCCCGACGACGCCCCTCTGCTGTGGGTCCTGCGCGACGAACTGGGCTTGACCGGGACCAAGTTCGGCTGCGGGGTCGGCCAGTGCGGCGCCTGCACGGTGCATGTGGACGGCCAGGCCATCCGCTCCTGCCTGACCCCGGTGAGCGCCGTCGACGGCATGAAGGTGACCACGATCGAAGGCCTGGGCGCCGGAGGGACCCATCCAGTCCAGGCGGCCTGGGTCGAAGCCCAGGCGCCCCAGTGCGGGTACTGCCAGTCCGGCCAGATCATGCAGGCCGCAGCCCTCCTGGCGGCCAATCCCAATCCCACCGACGCTGAGATCGAGGCGGCCATGGACGGCAATCTCTGCCGCTGCATGGCCTATGTCCGGATCCGCAAGGCCGTGAAGCTAGCGGCGGGCCGCGGACCGAGGCGCGCCGTAAACCGCAAGGCGGAGGCCCGCTCATGAACCGTCCTCTGATCCCCGATCCCAGCCGCCGCCGATTCCTGATTGCAGCGGGCGCCGCAGGTGCGGCCTTCGGCTTCGCCGCCTCCGCCGAGGCGGCCGTTTCAATGGGTCCCTATTCCGGCGCCCCCGCTTTCGAGCCCAGCCTTTGGTACAGCATCGACGCCCAGGGGGTTGTGACCGTCAATGTGGTCCGCGCCGAGATGGGACAGCACGTGGGCACCGCCCTGGCCCGCATTGTCGCCGATGAGCTCGAGGCCGACTGGGACAAGGTTCGTATCATCCACGTGGACACCGATCCCAAGTGGGGCCTGATGGTCACCGGCGGGTCCTGGTCCGTCTGGCAGAGCTATCCCTTCCTGAGCCAAGCTGGCGCCGCCGGGCGGATCGCCCTTATCGAAGCCGGGGCCAAGATGCTCGGCGCGCCGGCGTCGGCCTGCATCGCCCGGAAGGGCAAGGTCTTCGCCGGCAAGCGTGCGGTCAGCTATGGCGACATCGTCGCCAAGGGCGGGCTGCGCACGGGCTTCACAGACAAGGAGCTGGCCGCCCTGCCGATCAAGCCGGCCTCCGAGCGGCGGCTGATTGGCGGCGAGTTCCAGGCCCGCGACATCCCGGCCAAGACCAATGGCTCGGCCATGTTCGGGATCGATGCGAAGATCTCCGGGATGATCTATGCCCGGCCGGTGCTGCCGCCGACCCGCAATGAGTCCAAGGTCGTCTCGGTGGACGAGTCCGGCGCGAAGGGGATCCCCGGATATCTGGGCCACCTGGTGCTGGACGATCCGTCGGGAACAGTTCCCGGCTGGGTGCTGGCCCTGGGCGACAGCTTCATCGCCGCTGACCGCGCCGTCCGCGCCCTGAAGGTGGCCTGGGAGAATGGACCCACAGCCAAGGTTTCAGACGCCGACCTTGAGGCGCGGGCGAGGGCGCTGATCTCCGACGAAGCCGCCGGGTCCCTGGTGGTCGCCGATCCCGGCGTCGAGGTGGCCTTCGCCTCGGCGAAGACGACGCTCGAGGCGGAGTACGCCACGGACGCCGCCCTGCACTTCCAGATGGAGCCGCTGAACGCCCTGGCCTTCGAGCGCAACGGCGTCTTCGAGATCCATACGGGCAACCAGTGGCAGTCGCTGATCCTGCCGACCCTGGCCAAGGCCCTGGGCCGTCCAGAGACCAGCATTGTTCTGAAGACCTACCTGCTCGGCGGTGGTTTCGGCCGCCGCCTGAACGGGGACTACGCTGTGCCGGCCGCCCTGGCGGCGAAGGCCCTCGGCAAGCCCGTCAAGCTGGTCTTCACCCGCGAGGACGACACCCTCTTCGACAGTTTCCGCTCGCCCTCGGTGCAGAGGGTGCGGATGGCCTTCGGCGAGGGGGGCCGCGTGACGGCCATGGACCACGCGGCCGCCGCCGGCTGGCCGACCGAGGTCATGGCGCCCTTCTTCATGCCCAAGGGCGCCAACGACCGGCCCTTCGATCCCTTCGCGATCAATGGCGCCAACCACTGGTATAGCGTCGGCGCCCACCGGGTGCGGGCCCTGTCCAACGACCTGGCCAACCGCGCCTTCCGCCCGGGCTGGCTGCGCTCGGTGGGGCCCGGCTGGACAAACTGGGCCGTGGAAAGCGCCATGGACGAAGCGGCCCACGCCACCGGCCAGGACCCCCTGGCCTTCCGCCTGAAGATGCTGGATGGGACCGGCCGTAACGGCGGGTCCGCACCCAACGCCGTCGGCGGGGCCAAGCGGCAGGCCGCTGTGCTTTCCAGGGTCGCGAAGGCTGCCGGGTGGGGCGGCAAGCTCCCTGCAGACGTGGGCCTGGGTCTCGCCACCACGTTTGGCCAGGAGCGGGACATGCCGACCTGGACGGCCTGCGCCGCCCGGGTCCGGGTCGATCGCAAGACCGGCGCGGTCCAGGTCGAGAAGTTGCACCTGGTGGTGGACGCCGGCGCCATCATCCATCCGGACGGCGCCCTGGCCCAGATGGAGGGCGCCGCCCTCTGGGGCCTGAGCCTGGCCCTGCACGAAGGCGCGTCCTTCCGGGACGGCCAGATCCAGGAAACCAATCTGGGCGCCTACACGCCCCTGCGGATGAGCGACGTCCCTGACCTCAGGATCGAGTTCGTGGATAGCGACCATGCACCTGTGGGGCTTGGGGAGCCTGCGACCACCGTGGTGGCGCCCGCCATCGGTAACGCCATCTTCAACGCCGTGGGCGCCCGTGTCCGACGCCTTCCGATCCGGCCGGACGCGGTGCTGGCGGCGCTGAAGACAGCCTGATGGCAGGCCGTCAGGGCGCGCCGTGCGCCCTGACGGCCGCCGCCAGCTCCTCGGCCATCTGCGTCCTCAGCCGTTCCGGAGCGAGAATCCGGATCTTGTCGCCCCAGGTGAACAGGTGCCAGGCAAGCTCGCGCATACCGGCGGCCCGGAAGCGGGCGATCACCGAGCCGTCGGCCTGTCGCTCCAGGGCTTGGGTGGCATGAAAACGCCAGCCGAGGGCCTCCTCGGCGCCATGGGGCAGGATGTGCAGCACCACCTCCTCCACAGCGTCCTGGTAGATGCCGAAGCTGCGCGCGGCGTAGGCGGCGAGGGAAAAGTCCGCCGGGCGGCTCGCCGGGAGCGGAACCACGCGGACATCCCGGATCCGGTCCAACCGCCAGTTGCGGGGCTCGCCCGGACTGGACCCGGACTCGGCGGCGACCAGGTAGTTGGACCGGCCGAACAGCAGGCCGTAGGGCGTGACCTCCCGCTCCCGCCCCGGGGTCGAGCCGCCGTCGTAGAGGAACCGGAGCCTCTGGAGGGATACGATGGCCTCGCGGACGGCGCCCAGCACGGCCTCGTCCTCGAAGGGACGCGGCCCGGGATGAACGGCCATGGTCTCGGCCTCCAGCAGGGCCTCCATGTCCGGCGCCAGGCGACGACGCACGCCGGCCCGGATGGCGGACAGGACCTTGGACTCCAGGGCGGAGAGGGCGGCGGCTCGGGCGATGGCGCCGGACTGGCGGTAATGCTCCGCGGCGGCTCTCAGGGCGGCGAATTCCTCGGCGGTCGGGGCCTGGAAGATGCCGTCCAGGCCAGAGGGAATCCGGAACCGGACCGTCGGCGGGTCGGCGATCTCCTCCATCTGCGGGAAGGCCTCGCGGACGGCGTCGCGCATGCGCTCCACCGTCCGGCGGGAGACCTGCATGACCGCTGACATCTCATCGAGAGTCAGGCCCTCGGCCGAGGCCGCCAGCCGCCTCGCCAGTTCCAGAAGCCGCGCCGCCTTCTCGTGTCTCACACCACCCCCCAAAATGAGAACAGATAGAAAACCTACGACCGTTTCTGGCGCAGTGCCAGCGCAATCTGACCTCATCGCAAGGCGCGAGCCCCAGGAAAGGTCCTCAAGATGCAGAATGTCCAGTCGATCCGCACCGCCCGTCCCGACGCCTTCCTTCGCTTTGACGCGCGTCGCCCCCTGCGACCCGCCACCCCGGAGATGATCGAGGCGGTGATCCGCCACGCCGACCGGGCCGAGCGCCTCGCGGGAGGTCGCCTGCGACTGAGGCTTTCGGAAGCCATGGCGCAGGACCTGGTGCGCCAGGGCCGGCTGAATTCGCCCGACCTGCGCCTCTGCGACCTGACCGTCGTCTGGGACGAGGTCCAGGGCGAGGTCGTCCTGGTGCGCGACGACGCCCGGCTGAGGGAGGCTTCCGCTCGCTGGGCCGAATGGGACGCCCTTTGGGACGAGGCCAGCTACACTCCCGCGCCCGACGCCCCGGCGGCCCTAGCCGCCTGAGCCGGATTCAGATGCGCACGGTCGAGAAGCGTGAGGCGAGCCCGGTCATGATCGACTCGAACTCCCCGACCATCTCCGAGATGATCTCGGCGACCGGCTTCACCGACTCGATGCGGCCCGCCACCTGGCCGGAGAGAGCGATGGAGGCCTCCATGTCGCCGCCGAAGTAAAGTTCCTGCGAGCGCCGGAACTCCGGCGCCACACCATTCTCGCCCGGCTCCTTCTCGAGGAGCGTCGTCTTCTCCGTCCTCAGGGCGCGGCAGGCGGGTCCTGGTCCGAAGCGGTTAAGGAAAACGGTGTCGGTCTCCTTGGCCTGGACAATGGCGGACTTCCAGTTCTGGTGAACCGGGCTCTCGGCCGCCGAAACCATTCGGGTGCCCATCTGCACGCCCTCGGCGCCCAGGGCGAAGGCGGCGGCCATGCCGCGGCCGTCAGAGATTCCGCCTGCCGCCACGATGGGGACGTCAAGTTTGGAGCAGACGAGGGGAAGGAGGACCATGGTGGAGACCTCGCGGGAGCTCTTGAAACCGCCGCCCTCTCCGCCCTCGACCACCAGCCCGTCCACGCCGGCCTCGATGGCCTTGATGGCCGCCGCCAGGGACGGAACGACGTGGAAGACCGTCAGGCCTGCTTCCTTGAGGGCGGCGCAGTACCGGTTCGGGTCGCCTGCGGAGGTGGTGACGAACTTCACGCCCTGGTCGACCACGAAGGAGACGATGTCCGGGTCCCGGACATAGGCCTGGGCGATATTCACTCCGAAGGGCTTGTCAGTCAGCCCCTTCATCTTCTGGATCTCCTCGCGGACAGCGGGAAGGTCGCCGGAAGAGGTCTCGATGATTCCCATTCCGCCGGCGTTCGACACGGCGGAGGCGAGGGCCGAGCGGGCGATCCATCCCATCGGCGCCTGGATGATGGGATAGCGGATGCCGAGCATGTCGGTGATACGGGTCTTGATCATGAACGTTTCCCCCGGGGAATCAGGCCCCCCTTGTTGATGGACTCGATTGAAGTGCCTGCCGGCGCGCTCCGGCCTAGAAGACGACGACGCTGCGGATGCTCTCCCCGGCATGCATCAGGTCGAAGGCGTCGTTGATGCGCTCAAGCGGCAGGACGTGGGTGATCATGGGGTCGATCTGGATCTTCCCCTCCATGTACCAGTCCACGATCTTCGGCACATCCGTCCGGCCCCGGGCGCCGCCGAAGGCCGTGCCCTTCCAGACCCGCCCCGTGACCAGCTGGAAGGGCCGCGTGGCGATCTCGCGCCCCGCCTCGGCCACGCCGATGATGATGCTCTCGCCCCAGCCGCGGTGGCAGGCCTCCAGGGCCTGGCGCATGACGTCAGTGTTGCCGGTGCAGTCGAAGGTGTAGTCGGCGCCGCCGTCCGTCAGGGCCACGAGATATTGGACCAGGTCGCCGTCCACCTCGCGGGGATTGACGAAGTCGGTCATGCCGAACCGACGCCCCCAGGCCTCTCGGGCGGGATTGATGTCGACCCCGATGATCTTGCCGGCGCCCACCAGCCGGGCGCCCTGGATCACGTTCAGGCCGATGCCGCCCAGCCCGAAGACGATGACGTTGGCGCCTGCCTCCACACCGGCGGTGTTGACGACGGCGCCCACCCCGGTCGTCACGCCACAGCCGATGTAACAGGCCTTGTCGAAGGGGGCGTCGGGCCGGATCTTCGCCACGGCGATCTCGGGCAGGACGGTGTGGTTGGCGAAGGTCGAGCAGCCCATGTAGTGGGCGATGGCCTGTCCCCGGTAGGAGAAGCGGCTGGTGCCGTCTGGCATGAGGCCCTTACCCTGGGTGGCGCGGATGGCGGTGCAGAGGTTGGTCTTGCGCGACAGGCAGCTTTTGCACTGGCGACATTCGGGCGTGTAGAGCGGGATCACGTGGTCGCCGGGCTTCACGCTCGTCACCCCGGCCCCGACCTCCAGCACGACGCCGGCGCCCTCGTGGCCCAGTATGGAGGGAAAGACGCCCTCGGAGTCGAGCCCGTCGAGGGTGTAGGCGTCGGTATGGCAGACGCCGGTCGCACGGATTTCCACCAGGACCTCGCCCGCGCGCGGGCCTTCCAGGTCAACCTCGACGATCTCGAGCGGGCGCTTGGCCTCGAAGGCGACGGCGGCGCGGGTCTTCATGGCGATCCTCCGGCAGGCAGGCCCTGATCTTGGCAGGCCCGGTCCTGACGGTCCACCCGTCGGTCAGCCCCGGGCGGCCTTGCGGCTGACCTTCTGGAGGCCGGAGAGGATGGCCGCCGTCCCCTCGGGATCCCGTGCGCCTTCGGTCCGGAGCAGCAGCTGGAAGGTGCTCAGATGAACCTGAACCGACTTATCCCCCCATTCCCCGGAGGTCCGGTAGTAGTCGAGCAGATCAGCGAGGCTCACCAGCATGCTGTCAATCGCCCGGTCCTTGCCGACAGTCGGCAAGCCGATGGCGCCGTTGATCAGGTCATAGAAGGCGTTGACGAGCAGTGGGTTGAACTTGCCCTCGGCGCGGCTGTAGTAGTCCCCAGCCTTCTCCAGGACGCGCTGGAGTTCCTTCATGCTTTCGCCACGCAGAGACTGAAGGCCCTTCTCGGCGTCTTCAAGGGCCTGCCCGACATTCTTGCCGCCCGGCATCCGGATCAGACGTCCAAGCGGGATGTCGGGGGTGTGGATACGGGCGGAGTCGTTCATTGGACCTGTTCCATTTCCCATCATTTGACTGCGAAGCTATCCAGTCGGCTGTCTCAAAGCCTAACCGGGAACAGAAACCCCATCTTGCCGCCGACGCCCGACAGAAACCCCTGCGGGCAGGTCAGAGACCTTAAAGCGTCTGTCAGGGCCTGCATAGCTGTCACACTCGACAAAGCGTCGACCGGCCCGGGCCACCCAGACAATGCGGTCAAGCATCGCCCTCGGCGTCAGCGGCTTGGCCATCAGGATGTGGGCGCCGCAGTCCCTGGCCCTGGCGATGGCTGAAGCGGGGGTATGAGCCGCAGTGAGAATAACCGGGACGTAGCAGTTCGGGCGAATACCAGACCGGCGAAGCCAACGGACAAAGTCGTAGCCGGCGCCGGACCGGCCCATGGCGTCGATAATCAGAAGGTCGAGGTCCGTCTCCTGGACCACCTTCTCGGCCTTTTCCACTGTATCGCAGCGATAAATCTTGCGGGCGCCGAACCCGTTAAGAATCTGGACCAGGATCGACATGCCGAGGGAAGTCTCCTCGAGCAACAGCACGGAGACCTGCGCGAGGTTGAACCTCGCTCGCGAGTCCGTGGAAAATCCCATCTTTGCTCCGACCGCGTTGCTGGTCCCTCCGACCCGTTCGCCTCAGCGCACAGGCCTTTGAGGACCGATGGGGGGTTCTCCTATGAATTCACATCAGACTCAACCCTGGGCCGTAACGCCCCCTCGAAACAGAAGACAGGCCCGGGGCGGGTAAAGGTCCCCGAGGCGCTGACCTTCAAGGTTGGATCATGCTGCGCAGCATTGCTGCAGCATGAATGCGGTAAAATATTGAAAAAACTAACTTCTGTTGGTGAAGACAATCGTCCCTGATGCGGCGAACATGCCTCCAACCCCGTGGGCGATGCTGATCCTTGCATCCTTCACCTGAGCGGCGGCGGTTCCCCGCATCTGCCGCACGCTCTCCTGCAGGGCGTACATGCCGTACATGCCCGAGTGCATGTAGGACAGACCGCCGCCGTTGGTGTTGAGGGGCAGCTTGCCGCCGATGGCGGTGTTGCGTTCGCGGATGAAGTCCTTGGCCTCGCCCGGCTTGCAGAAGCCGAGGTCCTCCAGGCCGTAGAGGGGCAGGTGAGCAAAGGCGTCGTAGATCATCAGGTGATCGACGTCGGCATGGGTGATGCCCGCCTCGTCAAAGGCCTTCTTGCCGGAAATCTTGAAGGCGGTGGAAGAGGTGAAGTCATACATCTGAGAGACCATGGGGGTCTCGACGCTTTCCCCCGTACCCAGGACGTAGACGGGCTTCTGCGGGAAGTCCCTGGCCCGGTCAGCGCTGGTCAGGATGAGGGCGCCGCCGCCATCGGTGACGAGGCAGCACATAAGCATCCGGAAGGGCCAGGCGATCATTGGAGAGTTCAGGACGTCATCGACGGTGATCGGTTCCTTGAAGCTGGCCCGGGGATTGAGGGCCGCCCACTCGCGCTGGACCACGGCCACGTTGGCCAGATCCTCCTCGGTCACGCCGTAGGTCTTCATGTAGCGAAGGACCGGGACGGTGAACATGGTCGGCGGACTGGTGACGCCGTAGGGCATCTCGAACTGGCCCATCAGGCTGGACGGCGCGCGGCCGAAGCCGCCCGCGCCCACCCGGCTGCGGCCGGACTCCCCGTGGGTGATCAGGATGGTCTTCGCCAGACCCGCATTGATGGCCGCCGCCGCATGCCGGACATGCAGCATGAAGGAGCAGCCGCCCACGCTCGTGCCGTCGGCATAGGTCGGCTTGATTCCCAGGTAGTGGGCCAGCTCCACCGGGCTGATCCCGGCGGTGGCGACGCCGTCGATGTCCGAGGGCTTGAGGCCGGCGTCCGCCATTGCGTTCAGGGCCGCGTCAGCATGGAGGCCGATCACGGAGACATCCGGGATCTTGCCCATCTTGGTCGTTTCGGCGGCGCCGACGACCGCAACAGAATTCTGCTTCATGGTCGGGTTCCGTCTCAGGACTGGGCCGGCTCGAAGAGCGGCAGGGAAATGTCGTCGGTCTGCTTTTCGAAACGCACCTTCACGGGCATGTCGAGGACGAGGGCCTCGGCCGTCTGCGGGCAGCCGACGATGTTGGTCATCATCGTCGGGCCTTCGTCGAGCTTCACCACCGCGATGGCGTAGGGCTCGGTCCCCATGTCGGGGCGCGGCCGGTGGTTGATCACGTAGGACCAGAGGACCCCGCGGCCGCTGGCGGCGTAGACCTCGACCTGGCGGGAGGCGCAGGAGGGACAGAAGGCCCGCGGCGGGAAATAGGTCTTCTTGCAGTCGGTGCAGCGCTGCAGGCGAAGTTCGCCCTCGCGGCACCCGTCCCAGAAATGCCGGGTCTCCGGCGTGGGCTCGGGCAGGATGCGGGCCATCAGGAAATCGTCCCCTTACGTCTTGGGCCAGTATGGGCGGCCGGTATTGGCGTGAAGCGCCCGCGCGAGGGCGGGCCCCCGCGAAATGGCGGGGCGCACAAGAAAGCCCAGCGGCGGCGGGTTGTCGATAGCGCCGGGTCTGATCCCGATCAGGCCAGAGCGGTGGACATCTGGCGCCGCTCGGTGGACAGGGGCAACTCCTCCCAGATTCGGGTCTCCAGCGCCCGGGCGTCCGGGGCGTCGTCACCCTCCACGGCGGCGTGCAGTTCGATCAGTGCGGACCGGAGGCGGGCGTTGGCGGCGGCGAGGACCGAGACCCGCAGGTCATCATCAATGCCCTGGGAAAGCCAGGCGTTACGGCCGGCGCGGTCGCCGGCGTCAGACAGCAGGGCGCGCAGGGCCTTGTTCTCTTCCACGAGGCGCTGGGCCGCGCCATCCCAGGCTTCAGCCGCCATGCCCAGCAGGGCAGCGGAGAGACTGAGGGCCCCTGCGCGCTCGGCGGGATCCACATCGGGAACGGCGTTGCGGGCGACGAGGCCGGCGAGTTCGGCGAGGACGGCGGGGATATCGGGCTTCACAGGCGATCCATGACTTTGAGGATGGCGCGGTCCTGGGGGTTCTGCATGCCCCAGGCGGGCAGGACCATGATGGGCTCGCGGTTGCCGCCGTCGATCCAGGCCCGGGCTGAGGAGATCCAGATCGCCTGGCCCTTCACGCAGTTGAAGAGAGTCCACCAGTGCACGGCGGCGGGGTCGGCCTTCAGGCCACTGGCCGCCTCCCAATGGGCGATGGCGACGGCGTCGGGAACCAGGCCGCCAGCCAGGTTGCGCTTGAAGTTCCAGACGGGATTGAGGCTCCAGCCCAGGTCCTCGAGCGGGTCGCCCAGGTGCGCCATCTCCCAGTCCAGGACCCCGTGGATGCCGCCCTGGCGGTCGTAGAGAAAGTTACCGGTCCGGAAGTCCCCGTGCACCACGCCGATCTTCTGGGCGGGCGCCGGCGGATGGGCGCGCAGCCAGCGGATCGCCGCCCGTGTGATGGGCAGGGGCTCAGCCTGGTCCTCGTCCAGGACCTGCTCCCACATATCAAGCTCGCGCGCCCAGCAGCCAACCGGATCCGGCGGCGGCATGACCCGGTCCAGCCCCAAGGCAAAGGGATCGGCGCGGGCGATTTCACCCAGTATGGTCCACTTGTTCCGCGCCAGGCTCTCGTGTGAGGCGAGGTAGGGTTCTGTCCACAAGAGCGCAGGAGCCGCTTCGAAACCTGTGATCTCCTCCGCCACGGAAAACGGAAGATCGAGGGCTTCCGTCCCCTCCTCCAGCCAAATCATCTCCGGCACCGGGACCCTGGACCCGAAGAAGGCGCGATAGGCCTCGAACTCCACCCGGCGCTCGGTATCGATCAGGCTGGCCGGTGGATCCCGGCGCAGGATCATCCGGCGCTCTCGGGGTGCGCCAGCTTCGGTCCAGGTCAGCCGGAAACGGAAGGTCTGCCGCGAGGCGCCGCCGGAAATCCGGGACAGGTCCCGGACCTCGACA
>NZ_JADBZL010000104.1:0-23573 GCF_020402505.1 Phenylobacterium sp.
AGGAGGTGCGGGCTGCCGCCCATCATCTCGCGGATCCGGGCGTCAGCCTCCTGGCTGACCAGGGTCGGGGACTTGTCGCCGTTCAGGAACAGATCGTTCTGTCGGCTGATCTCCAGGATGTCCGCATGACGGGTGACCACCCAGAAGGGGTCCACACCTTCGACCTCGGCGCGGCCGAGGGACTGGTTCGCCCTGAGCCAGTCATAGGTCTGGAAGACCCGACCATCCGCATAGGCGACAGGGTCCACGAGAGTCTGAGCGTAGGCGTCCGGTATCCTCACGTCGGCATGGGGCATGCTGTTCTCCACGGGCGCCGGCGGGAGGCGCCCGCCAAGTGTCGCCTTGTTCTGCTGCAACTGATACTGCCTGTCAGAAGGCGCCCGCAAGCGGCGCTTCCAAGACGAGAGATAGGCGGGCGCCGACCCGTCAGGGAGAGCCCATGCTGACCAAAGGCGACGATTTTCCGATCCACCAGACCCCCGAGCCGATCGCCTTCTCGGGAACCGACCGGAACTTCTACGACCGGTACTTCTTCAACGGCTATCAGCCGGACGGAACCGAGTTCTTCGCCGTCGCCTTCGGCGTCTATCCGCACCTGAACATCGCCGACGCCCACTTCTCGGTCATCCGGGACGGGGTGGAGCACTGCCTGCACGCCTCGCGCATCCTCAACATGGAGCGCATGGACATCTCGGCAGGCCCGATCCGGATCGAGGTCGTCGAGCCCCTTAAGGTCCTCCGGGTCGTGGTGGAGCCCAGCAACGGCATCGCCGCCGACCTGACCTTCGAGGGACGGTCCTTCCCGATCGAGGAACCGCGCTTCATCTACCGCAACGGCCCCCGGGCCTTCATGGACTATACCCGGCTGACGGTGAACGTCCGGGTGTCCGGATGGATCGAGGTCGACGGGCTCCGCCGGGAGCTCGCGCCGGGCTCGGTCGGGACGCGGGACCGGTCCTGGGGCGTCCGGCCGGTCGGCGCCCCCGATGCCCAGCCCGTCGTCCCCAACCAGATTCCGAGCTTCTTCTGGCAGTGGACGCCGCTCAACTTCCCCGACCGAAGCGTCTTCTTCCACGTCAATGCGGACGCAGACGGGGAGGCCTGGAACACACGCGCCGTGATCCTGCCGGACGGCGCCGGCCCTGGCGGGGGGCGGCATACCGGCGAGGCGGCCATGGAGGACGTGGTCATGATCCCGGGGACCAAGCACATCGCCAGCGCCACTCTCGCCATCCCCCTGGCCCAGGGTTCGGCGAAGGTGGCCTTCCAACCCTTCCTGACCTTCCTGATGCGCGGCATCGGCTATGGGCATCCACAGTGGCGCCACGGCGGCTACAAGGGCGAGCTGGCGGTGGAGCGCGAGGACATCGACCTGTCGGGCGTGAACTATCTGAGCCCCGAGAACCTGCACATCCAGGCCTTGTCCCATGTGACCCTGACCCTGCCCGGCGAGGCTCCGGTCCGGGGCATGGGGGTCTTCGAACAGCTCATCCTCGGGCCCTACAGGCCCTACGGCTTCGGCTGACCCGCATTCGGCGCTTGCCCCGGCCCTCGCGCCACGGGCAAGCTACCGCCATTGTTTCCGGCGCCAGCGGGCATTCGCCGTCGATTCTGAAAGTTTGATGCTTTGACCTCTTCTCCGGATGCGGCCTTCGACGCCGCCCTTTCTCCCCACCTCGCCTCCGTCGAGGCCCTGACCTCGGGCCTGAACGGAGTGGGCTACATCGCCTCCCGCCGGATCGCCACCGCCCTCTACATGGCGGTCAAGCTGCAGAAGCCGATCCTGGTGGAAGGCACGGCAGGCGTCGGCAAGACCGAACTGGCCCTGTCCACCGCCGCCCTCCTCGGTCTGCCGCTGATCCGGATGCAGTGTTACGAGGGCTTGGACGAGTCCAAGGCCCTTTATGAGTGGAAGTACGGCAAGCAACTCCTCTACACCCAGATCCTGAAGGATCGCATGGGAGAGGCCCTGTCGGATGCACCCAGCATGGACGCGGCCATGGACCGCCTCCACGGCATGGGCGACCTGTTCTTCTCGGAGCCCTTCCTGGAGCCCCGACCCCTGATGAAGGCCCTGCAGGAGCGCGCGGGCTGCGTCCTGCTGATCGACGAGATCGACAAGTCGGACGAGGCCTTCGAGGCCTTCCTTCTGGAGGTTCTGTCCGCCTACCAGGTCTCCATCCCCGAGATCGGCGTCCTCAAGGCGGAGACCCCGCCGATCGTCTTCCTGACCTCGAACAATGTCCGCGACCTGGGGGACGCCCTGAAGCGGCGCTGCCTGCACCTGCACATTCCCCTGCCCGACGCCGCCCTCGAGCAGAGGATCGTCGCCAGCCGCGTGCCGGGGGCGGAGGAGCGGCTGAACCGACAGCTGGTGGGCTTCGTCCAGTCCCTCCGCGGCCTGGACCTGCGCAAGTCGCCGTCGATCTCGGAGACGGTGGACTGGGCCCGGGCCCTGATCCTGCTGAACGCCGGCGCGCTTGAGGGCGAGGTGGTCCGCGACACGCTGAACGTCCTCCTGAAGTTCGAGCAGGACATCGCGGCCGTGGAGCCCCAGATCGCCGAGCTCCTTCGCCAGCCGGCCGGCTGAGGCGACGGTGCAGGCGGCCCTCGAGGATTTCTTCCGCGCCCTCCGGGCGGCGGATGTCCGGGTCTCCCCGGCGGAGGCGATCGACGCCCACCGGACGGTGGAGGTCGTCGGCTTCGCCGACCGGGAGCTCTTCCGCGACGCCCTCTGCGCCACCCTGGCCAAGTCGGGGGAGGAAGTGGCGCGCTTCGAGGCCGTGTTCGACACCTTCTTCGATCGCCGGAGCGACGCCGTGACCCCCTTGCCGCCCCCCGGCGGGACCGGTGGGGACCCGATGGAGGGCCTGCCGCCGGAGGCCCTGGAGTCCGAGCTGGCCCGGATGCTCCTCACCGGGGACGGCGCCGCCCTTGCCCAGGCCATGGAGGCCGCTGCAGAGCGCGCCGAGGTCTCCAGGATCCGCCTGTCGACCCAGAGGGCCCGGCTGACCCGCCGCCTGCTTGAGGAGATGGGCGTATCGGAGATCGAGCGAATCGTGGCCGCCGCCCGGAGGCTTGGCGGGCCCGGAGAGGCGGCGGCGGACCGGCTTGAAGCCGCCCGCAAGGCGCTGAACGCCCAGGCGACGGCCTATGTCGAGCGCCAGCATGAGCTCTACGCCGCCGGCAGCGGCAAGAGGCTCCGCGAGGAGATGCTGGCCCGCAAGGCGCTGAACGCCGAGGGTGGGATTGATCCTGTCGACCTGGCCATGATGCAGACCCTGGTCAAGCGCATGGCCAAGCGCCTGGCCGACCGCTACTCGCGCCGCCGGAACGTCGCCTGGACCGGCCACCTGGACGTCCGGCGCACCCTGCGAAAGTCCATGGGCTATGGCGGCATGCCCTTCGACATCGTCTTCAAGACCAAGAAGGTGGACAAGCCGTCCATCGTCGCCATCTGCGACGTCTCCAAGTCCGTGGCCGCCGCAGCCCAGTTCCTGCTGACCTTCCTCTATTCCCTGAACGAAGTCGTGGACCGCCTCGACGCCTTCGCCTTCTCCGGTCGGCTGATCAGCGTGAACAAGGTGCTGGACGACCACCCGGTGGAAACCGCCATCCTGGAGGTCCTCAAGCAGATCGGCTTCCAGCAGACTGACTATGGCAAGGCGCTGGAGGACTTCGCCGACCAGCACATGGACCGGATCGACCGCCACACGACGGTGATCCTCCTCGGCGACGCCCGGACGAACTACGCCAACCCCCGCCTCGACATCCTGGCCACCATCCAGCAGCGGTCACGGGCGGTGATCTGGCTGAACCCCGAGCCGGACAGTTACTGGAGCCAGGGCGACAGCGTCATGAACCGCTATGAGCGGTTCTGCCATGTGGCCAAGACCTGCAATACGCTCGAGCAGCTCGAGCGCATCATCGAGGACGTCCTGCGCACCTACATCCCGCACTGACCCGGGGCGGGGTCAGCCGACCGCGAGCAGGGCCGGGTCCACGGGAAGGCGGCGGACGCGCTTTCCGGTCGCCGCGAAGATGGCGTTGCAGAGAGCCGGCGGCGCGGGCGGGAGGGCCGGCTCACCAAGCCCCGTCGGCGGGTTGTCCGAGAGAACGAAATGCACGTCGACCGGCGGAGCCTCGTTGATGCGCATCAGGCGGTAGCTGTCGAAATTACCCTGGACGACCGCACCGTTCTCCAGGGTGATCTCCTGGCCGAGAGCCCCAGACAGGCCATCCAGGACAGAGCCCTGCACCTGCTGGATCGCGCCGGACGGATTGACGATCTGGCGGCCCACATCGCCCGCCACCCAGACCTTTTCGACCTTGATCTGACCGTCCTGGGCGACGCGGACCTGCACCACCTGGGCGAAGTAGCCCATGTGGCTGAAGTGGAAGGCGACGCCCTGTCCCTGGCGCGGGGCCATCTTCGTCCGCCCCCAGCCGGAGACCTCGGCCACCTTCTTCAGGACCCCGCGCATGCGCGCCGCGTCGTAGCCATCGCGACCGGGGGTCCCGACAAGTCCGAAATCGCCCAGGAGCTTCAGGCGGAAGTCCACCGGATCGGCCCCGGCGGCGTGGGCCAGTTCGTCGATGAAGCCCTGCACCGCAAAGGAGATGGCGTTGGAGCCAGGCGCCCTCAGCGGTCCCGTGGGAACTGAAATGGGCAGGACGGAGAGGTTGTAACGGAAGTTGGGCGTGAACCGGGCCGGGAACTCCGTCGCCGCCATGCCCGCCGACCTGCCCGGCTGTCCGTCTGAGGAGCCGGGGGTGATGAAGTGATCCTCCCAGGCGATGATCCGTCCCTGAGCGTCGAGGCCGCCCTTGAAGCGGTGCCAGCCCGCGGGGCGGTAGAAGCCATGGCGCATGTCATCTTCGCGGGTCCAGATCAGCTTGACGGGAGCCCCGGCCTCGCGGGCGATCCAGGCCGCCTCGACCATGTACTCATTGGACAGCCGGCGCCCGAAACCGCCTCCGGCCCGGATAATGTGGACGGTGATGTCTTCGGGCTTCAGGCCCAGGGTCTTGGCGACAAGCTGGCGACCGGGCTCCGGGTTCTGAGTCGGCGCCCAGATCTCCATTTTTCCGTTCAGGAACCGGGCGGTGCAGTTCTGGGGTTCCAGGTTCGCATGGGAGATGTAGGGGTAGGCGTATTCGGCCTCGATCGTCTTTGAGGCCGACTTCAGCGCAGCGTCGACATCGCCGTCATGACGGACGACCTTGTTGGCGGCGGACTGCGCCGAACCAGCCGCCATCTCCTCGAAACGGCGGCTGGACATCTGGCTCGCTTCGGAGGCCTTCCAGCGGGTGTTCAGTTTCTCGCGCGCCTTGAGGGCGCGCCACCAGCTGTCCGCCACGACGGCGACGCCGGGGGCGAGCGCTTCCAGACCGCCGGAGCCCTCGACCACGAAGGCCTTCCGGACGCCCTTCATCGCCCGCGCCGCGTCGAGATCGGCGGACTCCACCCCCGCGCCGAACACCGGCGCCTTCTCGAAGGTGGCGAACAGCATGCCGGGCAGGACGATATCGATGCCGAACAGGGGCTTGCCCGTCACGATGGCGGGGGTGTCCACCTGCGGGATGAACCGGCCGATGATCCGGTACTCCGAAGGATCCTTCAGCTTCAGGGTCTGGGGATCCGGCGCGGGAAGGGCGGCGGCGGCGGCGGCGAGAGATCCATAGCCCGCAGACCGGTTGGAGGCCTTGTGGACCACCCGGCCCGGTTCCGTGGCGCAGGTTGAGGGCTCAACGCCCCAGGACTTGGCGGCGGCGGCGATCAGCAGGGCCCGGGCCGTCGCGCCGACCCGGCGCAACTCATCCCAGTGCAAGGGGATCGAGAGAGATCCACCGGCGAACTGGCGCCCGAACTGGGCGGGATCGGAAACCGCCTGGAGGGTGCGCACCTTGTCCCAGTCGGCGTCCATCTCCTCTGCAATGATCATGGGCATGGAGGTCTTCACTCCCTGCCCCACCTCGGGATTCTTGCTGACCACCTCGACCCAGCCGTCCGGGCGGACCGTGACGTAGGTGTTGAGCCTCGCCGGACCGGTCTGGGCGGCCTCGCCCTTGCCGGTCAGGGCGAACCCCAGCATCAGCCCGCCGCCGCCGGCGGCAAGCTGGATGACGTCGCGCCGCGAGGCGCCGGTCTGAGAACCATCCGCCATGATCAGGCCTCCTCGGGCTGGCCGGAGGCCCGGCGTACGGCGGCGCGGATCCGGATGTAGGTGGCGCAGCGGCAGATGTTCCCCGACATGGCCGCGTCGATCTCCTCGGCGTTGGGCCGGGGGTTGGCGGCCAGCAGGGCCGTGGCGGACATGATCTGGCCGGGTTGGCAGTAGCCGCACTGGGCGACATCCAGCTCTGACCAGGCCTTCTGGACCCGGGCGCCGACCTCATTGTCGCCGATTGCCTCGATCGTCGTCACCCGGCCCTTGCCCACCGCGTCAATGGGAAGGGCGCAGGAGCGGACGGGGGCCCCATCGATGTGCACGGTGCAAGCGCCGCACTGGGCGATCCCGCAGCCGAACTTGGGTCCAAGTATGCCCAGGGTGTCCCGGAGAACCCAGAGCAGGGGTGTGTCCGGCTCAACGTCGACCCGACGTGTGCGACCGTTGACGCTGAGGGTGTAGGCCATGCCCGCGCTCCATGTTCTCCCTAGAACTGATGTAGTCTGCGGGAGGGTTGAGCGCCAGTCGCCGGACTACCGAATTACGACGACATGGTCGGGCAGTTCATTGGGATTGTCGCGGTCGCGCGGCGGGAAGTGCTCTGCAAGCACGCCGCCGCAAATCTCGACCGCGGCCTCGAATCCCTCCACCGCCCGCCCCGCCTTGACGCCCGCGATCAGTTTCGACATGGCCTCATCCCAGATCCCCGGGTCGACCCGCGAGGCGACGCCCTCGTCGGCGATGAGCTCAGCCATCCGTTCCCACTCGGACACGAAGATCAGGACGCCTGTCCTCTCACGGGTCGCCTGAAGGTTCTTGGACAGAAACTGCTCGTAGGCCCGGCGCCGGACACGGTCGCGCTTCAGGCTGACGGGAGTCAGCAGACGTCGCACGGGTGGCAGCCAGGCCACCATCAGGACCAGGAGGAACAGGAAGACCTGTAGCAGGATGACGCCCATTACCGCCTCCGTCGCCGCGACGCCGGCTGCGGCGCCCACGGACGTAGCTGTCCAGCCGCCCTGGATGAGGCCGGGCACGGTGACATGTAAGCCGCCTGCAAGGAGCAGAACCGGCGCCGCCAGGGCCGCAAAGGCGGCCACGGCCAGGGGCGTCTCCCGGTAGTCGCCACAGTCCGGGGCGACAATGCAGAAGATTTCCCCACGGGTGGCCGCCTCGGCGCGGGCCACTGCAGCAGCAACACGTTCGCGTTCTCCATCCGTCAGCATGTCACCAGCTCCCCGAAGATCCGCCGCCGCCAAACCCGCCACCGCCGCCGCCGAACCCCCCGCCTCCGAAACCACCGCCGCCGCGACCCCAGCCGCCAAGGGGCGGCAGGATCACCGGGCCGCCCAGCCCGGCGCGCCGGAAGGCCCGCGCGGACCGGCCGCCGCCGCGCATAACCGCCACCAGAACCCACAGGATGAGGGCCAGGACGATAAGCGTCACGAGGGGAGAACCCCCACCCTCCTGGGCCGCCGTCTCGGCCTTCTTGACGTTCGCCCTCGCCTCACCCTCAGGCAGGGCCAGCTGGTCGGCTATGGCCGCAGCGCCCGCAAGGATGCCGCCCTCCATGTCGCCCCTGCGGAAGGCGGGAACGATCTGGGTCTGGATGATGACCGAGCTCAGGCTGTCGGTGAGCACGGGCTCAAGCCCGTAGCCCACCTCCACACGGACCCGGCGGTCATTGGGGGCGACGATCAGGAGGACCCCGTCGTCACGCTTGGCGTCGCCGATACCCCAGGCGCGCCCCAGCTGGTAGCCGTAGTCCTCGATGGGATAGCCCTGCAGATCGGGAAGGGTGGCCACCACCATCTGCCGGCCCGTGGAGTCCTCCAGGGCCTTCAGACGGGCGTCGAGCGTCCGCTCCGCCTCGGGCGACAGGAGGTTCGCCTGGTCCACCACACGGCCAGTGAGGGCCGGGAAGGTCGGCGCCGCCAGGGCCGCTCCCGGAACCAGGAGGGCCCCCGGAACCAGGAGGGCGAGGGCCATCCCGATCCAGGCGAGCCGGAGGCCGGCCTGGCGGAGGATGTCTCCGGGGGCCGCGGCGGCTCTCGCGGCCGGAGCCCTCAGGCGCATCATTGGGCCGGCGCAGGCGCGGGCGTTGCGGCGACGGAGGGCGCCGCTGGCGCGGCCGGGCTGAAGCTGACCGACGGGGCCGCCTGGGCGGCCTCGGAGGCTGCGAACAGCTGCATCGGCTTCGAGTTGCGGTGGACCACCGTCCAGAAGGAGTTCGGGAAGGTCTTGAACTCGAGGTTGTAGCTGCGAACGGCCTCGTTGTAGTCGCGGCGGGCGATGGCGATGCGGTTCTCCGTGCCCTCAAGCTGCGACTGCAGGGCCAGGAAGTTCTGGTTGGACTTCAGGTCCGGGTAGCGTTCCTGAATCATCATCAGGCGTCCAAGCACCCCGGAAAGCCGGTCCTGGGCGGCGGCATACTGCTGGAACTTCGCCGGGTCGGTCAGAGTCTCCGCATCGATCTTGACCTGCGTGGCCGAGGCCCGCGCCTCTGTCACCTCGGTCAGGACGTTGCGTTCCTGGGCGGCGAAGCCCTTTACGGTCTCGACCAGGTTGGGGATCAGGTCCGCCCGGCGCTGGTACTGGTTCTGCACCTCCGCCCATTGGGCCTTGGCCGCCTCCTCCTTGGTGGGAATGGCGTTGACGCCGCAGGCGGCGAGAAAGAGGGGCGCCGCAGCGACGAGGAAAAGTCGCGAGAGGGTCTTGCGGGAGAAGGTCACGTCGGAAGCTCCGGTCCGGGCGCCGCGCGGTCGCGGCCAGGGCCGGAAGATGGTCCTGATCGAAGGTTTCCGCAACGTCCGGTGACGTCCGGATGCCGCCGCAGCCTTCAGCGCCGGCGCGCGGCGGCGCTCTCCGCCCGGATCCGGGCGAACTCCGAGCCGGGCCGCCAGTCGGGCCAGACGCCGACGCGGGCCAGGCGCCGCGTCATGTCCACCACGAGGTCGACATCCTCCGCCGCGCCGCGCAGGTCCCAGTCCGGGCTCCAGGCATCGCAGGTCTTGTGATAGCAGTCGTCAGTGTACCGGGTGACCCAGGCGTCCCCTGCAGCGCGGCCGCCCTGAACGAGGTCGGCGCCGCCGCCCAGCCCCATCAGCAGCAGCGCGGGCACGCCGCGCCGGGCGAGGCTGAAGTGGTCGGCCCGGAAGAACAGAGCCCGCTCTGGCTTGGCATCGGGGGTGACGGTCCTCTTTTGCAGTCGGGCCGCCTCTGCCAGGAAGTCGTCCAGTTCTGACTGTCCCGCACCGACGAGCACGACATCGCGCGACGGTCCTGAGGTCTGCAGGACGTCGAGGGTCAAGTTGGCCGCCATTCTGTCGAGGGGTGCGGTCGGGCGGGCGCCGTAGAACTCTGAGCCCAGCAGGCCGCGCTCTTCTGCGGTCCAGAGGGCGAACAGGACCGAACGTTCGGGTCGCCGCCCGGCCTTGAGCAGGCGCGCCGCCTCCAGCACCCCGGCCACGCCCAGGGCGTCGTCGACGGCGCCGGGCCGGATGCGCCGCCCCTGGGCGTCGGCCGGTCCCTCGCCATAGGCGTCCCAGTGGGCGGCGATCATGATGCTCTCGTCCGGTCGCTTCCGGCCCGGGAGCCGGGCGATCACATTGGGACTCTCGAACCGGCTGAAGCTCACCGCGACAGAGGCCGAGAAGGCCAGGTCCTTCATCACCACGGGCCGGAAGTCTGACGAGCGGGCCTGGCGGCGCAGGGCCTCCAGGTCGAGACCGGCGGCGGCGAACAACCGGGTCGACGCCTCGGCCTTGAGCCATCCCTGCAGGGGCAGGCGCTCAGCCGATGGCTTTGCCCGCGCAAGGTCATAACCCTCGCCCCCCGAGGCCAGGACAGTCGACCACCCATAGCCGGCGCCCTCGGTCTGGTGGACGATCAGGGCGGCCACGGCGCCGCGCCGCACCGCCTCCTCGAACTTATAGGTCCAGCGGGCGTAGTAGGTGGCCGCCCGGCCGCCGAATCGGCCGGCGACGGGATCGGCGGCGGTCGCCTCAAAGTCTGGGTCGTTGATCAGAAAGACGGCGACCTTTCCCTTCAGGTCGACACCTTTGAAGTCGTCCCAACCGCGTTCCGGGGCGTTCACGCCATACCCGACAAACACCATCGGGGCGGACTCGATCGTCACGCGGTCCACGGGAAGGAGGGAGATCAGCGAGATGTCCCGACCCGGCGCCAGCACGGTTTCGCCCTTCGGCCCTGTGACCGCGTATCGGCCATCGGCTCCCAATTGGGTCCGGATCATCGGGACGGACTGGAAGAAGGTTCCCGCCTCGCCTCCGGGCTCCAGGCCAAGGTCGCGAAAGGCGCGCTCCAGGTAGGCCACTGTCAGGGCCTCTCCGGGCGTTCCGGGTGCGCGGCCGCCGTAGGCGTCAGAGGCCAGCTCCCGGGTGATGTCCGACAGGCGCGCCGGATCGGTGCGGTCAGCGGAAGCGGCTGGGGACGCCGCCAGGAGGGCGGCGAGCAGGGGCGGGAGCAGGCGGAGAGGGTTCAGCATGCGGCCAAGTCTCGTGCCTTGGCCCAAAGCTGGCAAGCGGGAGTCAGGCGGCCCTGTCGCGTCGCCTGCGGCTCCAGACACGCCACAGATAGGCGACCAGCAGGAGGCCGAGCAGGATTTCGGTGACGGGATCCAGCCAGGCGGCGACCTGGTCGTGGCGGGACGCCAGGAAGACGCCGGCGAGGGTGAGGGCCAGGGTCCAGAGAAAGGTGCCCGCCGTCGTCCAGGCGAGGAACACCCCCCAGGGCATGCGAAGGACGCCCGCCGGCAGGGAGATGAGGGTCCGGATGCCCGGGGCGAGACGTCCGAAGAAGACGGCCGGGCCGCCCCATCGCCTGAAAAAGGCCTGGGCCTGGTCAAGGTCGCGGACTTCCAGGGCCAGCCAGCGGCCGTGCCTGTCTATCCAGGATCTCAGCCCGGGTTCAGGTATGCGTCGCCCGACCCATTTCCAGAAGGAGGCGCCCGCCACGGCGCCAAGGGTGGCCGCCAGGATGACGCCGGCCAGCGACAGATCGCCCATGGCGGCGGCGTATCCGGCAAGGGGCAGGATCACCTCGGAAGGGATCGGGGGAAACAGGTTCTCGGCGAACATGAGGGCGGCGACGCCCAGGAGCCCCCCCACCGCGATGATCTTCAGGATTAGCTCGGCCAACGCCGTCTCCGTTCCAGGACCCAAGGGACGCCGTCCCTGAGGTGGGGGCGGACCGTCGGGAATCAATGAGAGGTTCACGACAAGTCGTTCAGGGCTCCGGCAGGGCGGCGGGCGCCAGGGTTACGGGAGACGCGGGCGGCGGCGGCCGGCGGCGGATCGGCTCGCCCTTCAGCCACATCCACAGGGCCTCCCAGTGGATGGCCGCCAGGACGCCCAGGCTGGTCATGGGATGCTTCAGCCAGGCCGCCAGCAGGTTAGCGTCGGTCATCTCGCGCCGCTCTCCGGCGAAGGCGGCGGTGAGGATGCGCCCCCCGGCGTCGGAGACGTCGATGGACACCGCGACCCTTTCGCCCGGCGGCCGGATCCGGAAGGCGTAGGTCAGGTCCATGTCCATGAAGGGCGAAACGTAGAATCCCTTGTCGATGGACTGGGTGAGGACTTCCCCGCCCTGCGGCGCCGCGGGGATGAGGTAGCTATGGCTCTCACCGAAGGTGTTGCGGACCTCGTAGAGCACCGCCGAGAGGTCGCCGTCCCGCCGGTGCAGAAACCAGACCGTCAGCGGATTGAAGACGCCGCCCAGGATCCTGGGCATGGCCAGCAGTCGGATCGGCCCCCCGCCCTCGAGGTTGGCGTCCGTCAGTATCGCCTTTACCTGGCCCCTGAGGTCTCGGCCGGTGTGGTCGAGATGGTCCTTCGGGGAGAATCCGGTCAGGGCGAAGCGGCCGACGGCGAAACGCTTCAGCCGGGTGTCGAGGCTCTCGAGCTCGTCCAGGTCCAGCAGCAGCATGAAGATGCGGTAGCGCAGGCGGTGCGGCCGCGGCCGCAGGCGGACGTGGTTGACGACCCCGGCGTAGATGCCCGAGGCGGTCATCCGTCAGCCTCCCGCCACACGGGGCAGGTGGATGCGCCCCGACTCGCCGGCAACGGTCCACGGGCGCCGCGGGGCGCCCATGTCCTCGGCGACAGCAAGCCCCGACTGCAGCGCGTCCTCGTGGAAGCCATGTCCGAAGTAAGAGCCGCAGAACCAGGTCCGCCGCACCCCCTGCAGCGACCAGAGCCGGGTCTGGGCCTCCATCGCAGCGGCGTCGTACAGCGGATGCTCGTAGGGGATCTCGGCGATCAGGCTCTCGGGCCTGAAATCCTCCGGAGGATTGAGGGTCACGAAGAGGTCGCCGGCGCCTTTGAGGCTTTGCAGATAGGTCATCCAGTAGGTGACCGGACCCTCGCCGGGGCTGTCCCGGCGGCCGATATGGTTCCAGGCGGTCCAGGCGGCCCGCCGACGCGGCATCAGGGTGGGATCACGGTGCAGCATGACCCGGTTCTTCGCATACCGGAAGGCGCCGAGCAGGGCGGACTCCTCCGGCGCAGGGTCCTCCAGCAGGGCCAGAGCAGTGTCGCCATGCACGGCCAGCACCGCTTGGTCGAAGTTCAGGGTCTCGCCCTCCGCCAGCCGGACCCGAACGCCGGTCTCCGTGCGCGACAGGCCCGCCACCCGGACGCCGGTGCGGAAGTCGGCCCGTGCGGCCTCCACCAGCTTCCGGACATAGGACCGGCTCCCGCCCGTCACGGTCCGCCAGAGCCCCCGACCGGCGACGCTCATCATCCCGTGGTTGAGGAAGAAGCGGATCAGGGAGGCGGCGGGATAGTCGCCGATCCGGTCGAGAGGCGTCGACCAGATGGCCGCCGCCATGGGCAGGAGGTGGTCGTCACGGAAGGCGGGACCGAAACGGCCGTGCTCGAGATAGGCGTCGAGGGGAGTCCCTGAGCCCTCCAGCCGTCGCAGGTCGTTCGGCGCCCGTCTGTAAAAGCGCAGAATATCGGCGATCATGCGCCAGAAACGCGGACGGAGCAGGTTGCGCTTCTGGGCGAGAAGAGCGTTGGAGGAATACTCGAGTTCGCCGTTGTCCAGGGACACGGACAGACCCATGTCCGCCGGCTGGCTGGCCACCCCGAGGTGAGCCAGCAGGGCGGTGAAGTTGGGGTAGTTGTCCTCATTGTAGACGATAAAGCCGGTGTCCACGGGCGTGTCGCCGCCTGGCCCGGGCGCGTCGAGGGTGTTGGCGTGACCGCCCAGCCGGCCCTCCGCCTCCAGAACAGTGACCTCGGCGACCCCGCCAAGGCGCCAGGCGGCGGAAAGGCCGGCGGCGCCGGCGCCGATCACGACGATGCGGCGGGCGGGGGGTGCGTCGGGCGCGACGTCAGGCAAGGGGGGGCTCCAGATGGCCGGAGAGGAGATTCCGGCGGCACCTTTGACCCCAGAGGCGGGAAGGATGCAAGGGGCGCGCGAGCAAGAGAGGACTGGTCGTTGCTTCCGGTCTGGTGCAGCCTGCGTCTCTCAATTTCTGGAGGTTTCGCCATGAGATGGATTCTGACCTGGATGGGTGTCGGCGTTGCATTCGGGATCCTGGATGCGCTCTGGCTGACCCAGATGTTCTCGAGACTCTACCAACCGGCGTTGGGTCCCATACTGGCGCCCGGCCTGAGGCTGGACGCCGCGTTCGCCTTCTATCTGATGTACGTGACAGGCTTGGTCCTGCTGGCGGTCCGTCCCACGGTCCTGGCTGGCGGCGGTCCAAAGGCCGCCGCGCTGCGGGGCGCCAGCCTGGGCGCCTTCGCCTACGCGACCTACGACCTCACCAATCAGGCGACCCTGGCGGTCTGGCCGGTACACGTGAGCCTTATCGACATCGCCTGGGGGACCTTCGCCTCGGCGATGGCCTCGGCCGCCGGAGCCCTCGCCTGGGGTAGGACAGCCCCGAAGGGAGCCTGACGCCCGGACGGCGAACGGGCGTCGGTTGTCGACGGCGGCGGCGGTTGTCTATTGTGCCGGCTGCAGGCCGGGTGCGCCCACACCAGGGTCTATTCCGGTGCCGGTCGCCTGATCAGTGCGGGTGGTCTTGCGATTCGAGTTTGGAGCGCTGGCCACAGAATGCCGGGCTCCTGGGAGGAATTTGAATGAACGATTTGCTGGATCCTGAGTTCATGGCGCGCCTTGAGGCCGCCGGCCTGGTGGGCATGACCACCGCCTGCTGGGCCGCGCGCCACCCGGACAAGGTCGCGGTCTACGACCCCGACGGAACCGCCCACACCTTCGCCAAGGTCAACGCCAACGCCAACAAGCTGGCCCGGCTGCTCCGCGCGCGGGGCCTGAAGGCGGGCGACTCCCTCGCCCTGGTCTGCTCCAACCGCGTCGAGTTCGTCGAGGTCCTGGCCGCCACCCTGCGAACGGGGATCCGCATCACCCCGGTCAACTGGCATCTGACCGCCGACGAGATCGCCTACATCATCCGCGACTGCGAGGCGAAGGCCCTGGTGGCCGACGCCCGCGTCGCCGCGGCAGGCCCGGCCGCCGCAGATTGCCCGGACCTTGCGGTTAAGCTGGCGGCGGCGGGCGACATCGCAGGTTTCGACGAATACCAGGCCGCCCTTGACGCGTTCGATGGCGGCGACATCGACGACCCGGTCCTCGGCAACGCCATGATGTACACTTCGGGCACCACCGGCCGGCCCAAGGGCGTCCACAGGCCGGCGCCCGTCACGACGCCGCCATCCATGTACCTTATGCGCGGCTACGACAGCGACACCTCCGTCCAGATGTGCGCAGGCCCGGCCTACCATGCCGCGCCCCTGGCCTTCGACGTGCGCGCCGCCATGGGCGCCGGCGCGCCCCTGGTCTTCATCGACAAGTGGGACTCCGAGCATGTCCTCAGGACGATCCATGACCGCAAGGTGACCCACCTCCACCTCGTGCCGATCATGTTCCAGCGGCTCCTGGCCCTGCCCGATGAGGTCAAGGCCCGCTATCCGGTCGACCATGTGAAGTACATCATCCACGGCGCTGCGCCCTGTCCGCCGGAGGTCAAGCACGCCATGATCGACTGGTTCGGGCCCATTCTGTCCGAGTACTATGCGGGCTCAGAGGGCGGCGCCGGCTTCACCATCGACTCCGACGAATGGCTCAAGAAGCCCGGCAGCGTCGGCAAGCGGCCGACCCTGCTCCAGGTCCGCATCCTCGACGAGAACGGCAAGGACTTGCCCAACGGCCAGGCGGGCGGAATCTACCACCAGCTGCCCCCCGGCGGCGGCTTCACCTATTACAAGGACGAGGCCAAGACGAACGCCAGCCGGGTGGACGGCTTCTTCACCATGGGCGATGTCGGCTATTTCGACGAGGACGACTACCTCTTCCTCACCGGCCGCAGCGCCGAGACCATCATTTCCGGCGGGGTGAACATCTACCCGCAGGAGGTCGATAACGAGTTGATCAAGCATGAGGCCGTCGCCGACTCCGCCACGGTGGGCGTGCCCCACGACGAGTGGGGAGAGCAGGTGAAGGCGGTGATCCTGCTGAAGCCGGGCTATGCGCCCTCGGACGCCCTGGCCCAGGAGATCCTCGACTTCGGCCGGCGCAGCCTGCCCTCGTTCAAGGTCCCGCGCAGCCTCGACTTCGTCACCGACCTGCCCCGGTCGGCGGCGGGCAAGATCCAGCGCAACAAGGTCCGGGCCCCCTACTGGGAAGGCCGCACCAAGCAGATCTGAGGCGGCGCGGCCCGGGCGCCGAAACGATGCGAAAACAAGCGTGTCTGGCGATTGCGGGCGGGCGCCCCTAAAAAGCGCCCGCCTCTAATCCCGCACGGGGTGCGTCATGCCGATTCCCTTCATCGACCTCCAGGCCCAGCGCCGCCGCCTGGGCCAGCCCCTCGAGGACGCCATCCTCAAGGTTGTCCGCTCGGGCGCTTGGATCATGGGGCCCGAGATCGCCGAGCTGGAGAAAGCCCTGGGCGACTTCGGCCAGGCGCCCTTCGTCCTGTCCTGCGGCTCGGGCACCGAGGCCCTGCAGCTCCCCCTGATGGCCTGGGGGATCGGTCCCGGCGACGCGGTCTTCTGCCCCTCCTTCACCTTCGCGGCGACGGCCGAAGTCATGCCCCTGGTCGGCGCCTCGCCGGTCTTCGTGGACGTCCGCCCCGACACCTTCACCCTTGACCCGGAGCGGCTCGAATCCGCGATCGTCGCCGTGAAGGCGGCCGGCAGACTGACCCCCCGCGCCATCATGGCCGTCTGCCTGTTCGGCCAGCCGGCGGACTATCCGGCCCTGGCGGACATCGCCCGCCGGCACGGCCTGAAGCTGATCGCCGACTCCGCCCAGGGCTTCGGCTGCACCCTGGACGGTCATCACCCCATCCACTGGGCGGACGTCGCCACCACATCCTTTTTCCCGGCCAAGCCCCTCGGCGCCTACGGCGACGGCGGGGCGGTGCTGAGCAAGGACGCGCGCCTCCACGACCTGCTGGTCAGCCTGCGTGTGCACGGCCAGGCGGTGAGGTCCGACATCGAGGGGCAGACCTTCGACCATGACCCGAAGTACCTGAACATGCGGGTCGGCATGAACGCCCGCATGGACACCCTGCAGGCCGCCATCCTCCTCCAGAAGCTGACCATCTTCGCCGACGAGATCGAGGCTCGGAACCGGGTGGCCGACCGCTACGCCGCAGGCCTGGACGGGCTGGTGGAGACCCCGGTGGTCATCCCCGGCGGCCGCAGCACCTGGGCCCAGTACACGGTGAAGTGCGCCGACCGCGACGGCCTTGCCGCCCACCTGAAGGCCGCCGAGATCCCGACCGCCGTCTACTATCCCCTGCCCCTGCATCGCCAGGGCCCCTACGCCGGCTATCCCGCCCCCGGCGGCCTGCCCGTCACCGAGGCCCTCTGCGGCCAGGTGCTCAGCCTGCCCATGCACCCCTACCTTGAGCCCGAGGTCCAGGACCAGGTGATCGCCGCGGTGCGCGCGTTCGCGGGCTAGGCGATCCGGCGGGACCGCTTCTGCGCCCGCGCCCCTGACCCGTCCTACTCGGCCTCCAGCGTCCCGACGAGGGAAGCGCGCTGAGACAGCTCGATCCAGTTGCCGTCGGGGTCGCGGACCATGGAGATGCGCGCGGTCGTCCCGAGGGTGGTCGGCGGCATGGCCTCGCGGCCGCCGGCGGCCAGCACCCGGGCGTGTTCGGCGTCCACCCGGAAGACCTGGAAGGTGATGTAGCGCCAGCCCGTGCCCGGCATGGTCGCGTCGGAGGGGGCGTCGGCGGCCTCCTCCAGGATCAGCAGGGTCTCGCCGGCCCGGAAGGCGGCCCCGCCCTCCCAGGCCTCCTCGGAAAGGCCCAGGGCGCCCACATAGAAGGCCCGGTGCGCGTCGAGGCTGCGCACGGCCAGGCGGATCCCGGCCTGGGTGATCCCGCGCCAGCCGGGCGGGACCAGGGTGACGCGGTTGCCGTCCGGGTCGCCCAGGGCGCGCGGCCCGGCCAGTCCCTCCCGGGCCAGGTAGAGCTCGCGGTAGCCCGTGGGCTCGCCGGCCGGGACCGGCTCGGCGTAGGCGTTGATCTTCAGAACCGAGCCATTGGCGTCGTGGCGGTGCTGGTCCTGCCCGCGGCGGATCGGCAGGAGGTGGTCGAAGGCGACCCCGGCCTCGCCCTGCCAGAAGGCGAGGACAGGCCCGAGGTTGTTGGTGGACATGCCGATGTCCACCCGCGGCTTGGCCAGGTCCATGATCGTCTCCCCAGGGCATCCCTCTGCCTCCGGGCTTGCCCGCGATCCCGCCCCGTGACAAGTCGGGATCCCCGGGGAGAGAACACAAGGAGCGGCCCATGAAGGCGGCGGTCTACTACGAGAACGGCGGACCCGAGGTCCTGCGCTACGAGGACGCCCCGGACCCCGTCTGCCATCCCAAGGGGGTGATCATCCGGGTCGAGGCCATCGCCATCGAGGGCGGCGACACCCTGAACCGCTTCGGGGGCCCCCTGGTGACCAAGCCCCACATCGTCGGCTACCAGGCCGCCGGCGAGATCGTCGAGGTGGGGGCCGAGGTCACCCACCTGAAGGTCGGCCAGAGGGTCGCCACCGTGAACAACTTCGGCAGCCACGCCGCCCTGCGCAGCGTGCCGGCGCGCAACTGCTGGCCGGTGCCCGACGGCTACGACATCGCCAAGGCCTCGGCCATCCCGGTCACCTTCGGCACCGCCCACGACTGCCTGTTCGAGTACGGGCGGATGAAGGCGGGCGAGATCGTCCTGGTCCAGGCGGGCGCCTCGGGCGTCGGCGTCGCCGCCATCCAGCTGGCCCGCCGCGCCGGGGCGAAGATGGTGCTGGCCACCGCCTCCTCCGACGAGCGCCTCGAGCGGCTGAAGCCCCTGGGGATGACCGCCGGCATCAACTACCGCGTGAACGAGGTGCCCCGCGAGGTGCGCCGCCTGACCGACAACCACGGCGCCGACGTGGTGGTGGACTCCGTCGGCGGCTCGACCCTGCAGGGCTCCATCAACAGCCTGGCCTACCGCGGCCGCGTCTCGATGGTGGGCGCCGCGGGCCGGGAGCCCATGGTGGTGGACGTCGGCTCCATGATGGGCGGCAACCGCGGCCTGTCGGGGGTCTTCCTCGGGGCCGAGATCATGACCGACCGGGTCCACGACATGATCCAGGGCCTGATCGAGGACGCCGCCCGGGGCGAGCTTGAGGTGGTGATCGACCGGACCTTCCCGCTGTCCGAGGCCGCCGCCGCCCACGCCTACATCGAAAGCCGCGCCGCCGTCGGCCGCGTCGTCCTGGTTCCCTGAGGCGAGGCCGGCCATGCCCTTTGCGAACAACGACGAGGTGCGGATCTGCTGGGAGAGCTTCGGCGATCCCTCCGCCCCCGCCATCCTCCTGGTCAACGGCCTTGGCTCGCAGATGACCCGCTGGCCGGAGGGCTTCTGCACCCTGCTGGTCGACGCCGGCTACCGGGCCCTGCGCTTCGACAACCGGGACACCGGACTGTCCACCTGGTTCGGCGAGGGCGACGCCTACACCCTGGAGGACATGGCCGCCGACGCCATGGCGGTGCTGGACGCCGCCGGAGTGGAGGCCGCCCATGTGGCGGGGGTCTCCATGGGCGGGATGATCAGCCAGGTCATCGCCGCGGACCACGGGCGCCGCACCCTGTCCCTGACCTCCATCATGTCCACCTCTTCGGCGCCCGGCCTGCCTCAGGCGAGCCCCCGGGTCATGGCCGTCCTGACCCAGCCGACGCCGGACTTCACCACCGACCCGGACGCCCATGTCGCCGCGGCGGTGGAGAACGCCCTGGTGATCGGCAGCCCCGCCTATCCCTGGCCCGAAGGCGCCCTGGCGGAGCGGGCCCGGGCCGAGGCGGAACGCGCCTGGAACCCGACGGGCTCGGGCCGGCAGATGCGGGCCGTCGGCGCCACGGGCGACCGTTCGGCGCGCCTGGCCCGGATCACCGCCCCCACCGTCGTCCTCCATGGAGCGGACGATCCCGTCCTGCCCGCCGAGCGCGGCCGGGACACCGCCGCCAAGATTCCCGGGGCGGAGCTCCGGATCATCGAGGGCATGGGCCACGACCTGCCCCCCGCCCTGTTCGGCATCGTCGCCGACGCCATCCTCGCCGCCGCGGCCCGCGCCGGCTGACCCCTGCAAGGAGCCTGACCCATGGGACGTCTTTCCGGAAAATCCGTCATCATCACAGGGGCCGGCTCAGGGATCGGCCGGGCCGCCTCCCTGCTGTTCGCCGCCGAGGGGGCCCGGCTGGTCATCGCCGACAAGTTCGACACCGCCGAGGAAACCGCCCGCCAGGTGCACGAGGCCGGAGGAATCGCCCTCGCCCTGGTCGGGGACGCCGGCGAGGAAGACTTCGTCTCGGCCCTGGTCGACCGCGCCGTCGCCGAGCACGGCGCCCTCGACGCCATCTGGGCCAACGCCGGCATCTCCGGCGGCGCGGTCCCGCGCGAGGACCAGGACGCCGCCCACTGGGCCGAGGTGCTGAGGGTGAACCTGATCGGCCCCTTCCTGGCGGTGAAGCACGCCAGCCGGGTCATGGTCCCGCGCGGCCGGGGCTCCATCGTCATGACCGCTTCCGTGGCCGGCATCCGCTCAGGCGCCGGCGGCCTGCCCTACTCGGCCTCCAAGGCGGGCGTGATCAACCTGGCCCAGACGGCGGCCAACGACCTCTACGGGACCGGGGTTCGGGTCAACGCCATCTGCCCCGGCCTGATCGAGACCGGCATGACCAAGCCCATCTTCGACGGCGCCCGGGCGCGGGGGAACGAGGCCAAGATCGGCCAGCTCAACCCCCTGACCCGCTATGGCGTGCCCTCGGAGATCGCCCACGCCGGCCTCTTCCTGGCCTCGGACGACGCCTCCTACGTCAACGGCCAGGCCATTTCGGTGGATGGCGGCCTGTCGTCCTCCCACCCGGTGGTGCGGCGTCGGTAGAGATTGAGCCGGTCGGGACAGCGGTGAGGCTGTCCACGGCCCCTCAGCAGGCCCCTCAGTCGGCTTCGCCGACAGCTCCCCCGCAGGGGAGCAATGGCTCAGGATTTCCTCCACCTCTTGAGGGGGAGGTGAACCGCTCAGCGGGCCTGCCTGGACCGGCGGATCGATGGCTCCGCAACAGACGCCCTCAGGCCCGGAGCCCCGGCCCAGGGGAATCGACTTCTGTACCCGGGTCAGAGCGGCGCTGGCCCGACGTCTGCGATCCGAGTGCACTTGAAACGGGGTTCCCATCCCGCCTTGGGCTACAGCGCCTCCACGGCAAAGCCCATCCTGAGATAGAAACCCGCGGCGCGGGAGTGGGTTTCGGCGCGAAGCGGGCGGTCGGGATAGGCGCCGGAAATCGCCTCGACGAGCGCTCGTCCGTACCCGGAGCCCTGGCGACCTGGCGCCACAGCGATATGGGTGATCTCCACCCCTTCCTGATCCTGTCGAAATCCCGCCGACGCCACCAGGACTCTATTGACGATCGCCTCGACCAGTCCCCGGCCGGGTTCATCCCGATAGGTAGCGCGGACCCGCGCCATCTTATCGGACGTGGGATGCCCGACAGCGGCCGCCAAGATTTTCCAGAATTCCTCATCCCCGCCGTCTGGTGGAAGGAATCGAACCTTGTACGGCTTCATGCCGACTCTCCCTGCCGGTCCAGCCAAAGTGCGTCTGCGGGGATCGGGAACCGGGGAAACCAGGCTGAAATGATCTCCGATCGACAGCAAGCCCCCCGTCGTTAAACCCCTTTCAAAGTTTAGGGCTAAGGGTGTGGCCGACCCAGACCAGGACCCCTCATGATTCGCGCCCGCAGAGCCCGCATTGTCGCCACCCTCGGACCGGCGACCCGTGAGTCGGAGCAGATCATCGCCCTGGCCAGGGCGGGCGCCGACGTCTTCCGGGTCAATTTCAGCCATGGCGAGCCTGCCGACCACGCCACCGCCATCGCCCGGGTACGGGCGGCGGAGGTCGAGGTGGGTCGGCCGCTGGCGGTGCTGGCGGACCTGCAGGGCCCCAAGATCCGGCTGGGCGAATTCCGCGAGGGGCGGGTGGAGCTGACCCGCGGCCAGGCCTTCCGCCTCGATCGCGACCCGACCCCGGGGGATTCCCGCCGGGTCTGCGTGCCCCACCCCGAGATCTTCGCCGCCCTGAAGACCGGCGCCGACGTGTTGCTGGACGACGGCAAGGTGCGGCTGAAGGTCGGCCGCTTCGGCCCGGACTTCGCCGAGACCGAGGTGATCAGCGGCGAGGCCCTGTCGGACCACAAGGGCCTGAACCTGCCGGGCCTGGCGATTCCGATCCCCGCCCTGACCGAGAAGGACCGGCTGGACCTCGACTTCGCCCTCGCCCAGGGCGTGGACTGGGTGGCCCTGTCCTTCGTCCAGCGCGCCGCCGACATGGCCGAACTGCGGCAGATCGTCCTGGGCCGGGCCGGCGTCCTGGCCAAGATCGAGAAGCCCGCCGCCCTGGAGGCCCTGGACGAGATCCTGGACCTGTCCGAGGCGGTCATGGTGGCCCGGGGCGACCTGGGCGTGGAGCTGGCGCCCGAGGATGTGCCGGTGGTCCAGAAGACCCTGGTCCGCGCCGCGCGGACCCGGGGCATCCCGGTCATAGTGGCCACCCAGATGCTGGAGTCCATGATCCACTCGCCCACCCCCACCCGGGCCGAGGCTTCGGACGTGGCCGCCGCCGTCTATGAGGGCGTCGACGCCGTCATGCTGTCCGCAGAGACCGCCGCGGGGGACTATCCCCTTGAGGCCGTGGGCATGATGGACCGGATCCTGACCCGGGTGGAGCGCGACCCGCGCTGGCCTGAGTTGATGGCCGCCGAGTACCCGGTGGAGGACGCTGACGCCGACGCCCTGGTCGCCGCCGCCCGCCGGGCCGCGGACTCCGCCTCCACGGGGTGCCTGGCCGCCTTCACCACGACTGGCCAGACGGCCCTGCGCCTGTCGCGGGAGCGCCCGCTCCAGCCGACCCTGGCCCTGACCACGCGCCTCGCCACCGCCCGCCGCCTGGCCCTGGCCTGGGGCGTGGAGGCCCGGGTGGTCAGCACCATCACCGACCCCGAGGACCTCGCCCGGGTGGCCGTGGACGAGGCCCTGGCGGCGGGGCTCTGCCCCCCCGGACACCGGGTGCTGATCTTGGCCGGCCTGCCGATGGGCTCGCCCGGGGCCGCCAACATCCTGCGCATCGCCCACGCGCCCCTGAGACGCTGAGGGCGAGCTTCAAACGAGGGGGTGCAAGCCGCCCGGGATTGGGCTAATCCCCTCGCCGCGCGCCTGGACCGGCGCACGCCTGCGCCTGCGGGGTGAGACCTTGAAGAACGTGTACACCGGGCTTGTCGGCGACATCGGCGGCACCCACGCCCGCCTCGCCCTGGTCGACGAGGAAGGCCATATCCGCCATCCCGTCACCTATGACGAGCGCAACTTTCCGTCCCTGACCGAGGTCATCGCCAGCTACCTGGAGAAGACCATGGGGCGGAAGCGCCCCGAACGCGCGGTGCTGGCCGTAGCCGGGCCGGTGGTGGATGGCGAGATCCAGTTCACCAACAACAGCTGGCGGGTCTCGGAGGGCGAGCTCTTCGTCGCCTTCGAGTTCCAGTTCGTTCGCCTGATCAACGACTTCGCCGCCCAGGCCCTGGCGGCGCCCTTCCTGCCGGCCGACACCCTGCGGCGGATCGGGCCTGACATCCAGGGGGCGGACTTTGCGCCCCTCGTCGTGATGGGCGCGGGGACGGGCTTCGGCGTGGCGGGGTTGGCCCGCTCGGAACGGGGAGACGTGGAGGTCGCTGGCGAAGGCGGCCATGGCGCCTTCGCCCCGGTCGACGAGACGGAGATCGAGGTCCTGCGCATCCTGACCGGCCGGTTCGGGCGCACCTCCATCGAGCGCATCCTTTCGGGGCCGGGCCTGTTCAATCTCTACCAGGCCCTGGCGGAGA
>NZ_JADBZL010000105.1:0-2533 GCF_020402505.1 Phenylobacterium sp.
ACGGCATGCGACAAACCCAACCCCGCAACATCGAAGCCACCTGGCGAAAAGTCGGAGACCTCATCGAAGCCTTCACCCCAAAAGAGTGCGCCAACTACCTCAGAAACTCAGGTTACGGTTCCATCTAAAAGAGTCATGCTCGAGCATCCGGATCCGCCGGTCCGCGGCCTCGGCCACGCCCGCATCGTGGGTCACGCAGATGATCGCCCGGCCCTCCTCGTGGGCGAGGCGCTGGAACTCGGCGATCACCACCGCCGTGTTGGTGGTGTCGAGGTTCCCCGTGGGCTCATCGCAGAGCAGGATGGCCGGGTCGTTCGCGAGGGCGCGGGCGATGGCCACCCGCTGCCTCTGGCCGCCCGACATGCGGTCAGGCCGTCGGCCCGACAGGCCCGCCAGTCCCAGCCGGTCCAGGAGATTACGGGCCCGCGTCGAGGCTTCCCGGCGGGTCAGCCTGCCGAGCCGCTCCATGGGTAGGGCGACGTTAGCCTCGGCGGTCAGCTCTGGAAGCAGGAAGTGGAACTGGAAGATGAATCCCAACCGAGTCAGTCGCAGGCGGGTCCGGTGGCCCTCTCCCAGATCGCGCGTGGCCTCGCCTGCAAAGAGCACCTCCCCCCGGGTCGGCCGGTCCAGCAGGCCCATCAGGTAGAGCAAGGAGGACTTACCGCACCCGGAGGGCCCCAGGATGGCGGTGAACTCCCCGGGACGGAAGACGAGGGAGACCTCGCGCACCAGGTGGGCGGGTTCCGGATCCACCAGGACCTTGTCCACGGACCTCAGCTCCAGGACGGGCGGCGGATCGCCGGGGTGGGGAGTCTCGCCGGTCACGCAGCCCCCCTGAGGATGTCGACGGGGTCCACGGCGGCGGCCTTGCGGGCGGGGAGCCAGGCGGCCACGAGGGCCGAACCGAGGGCCGCCGTCCCGGCGATGACGAACTGGTGCAGGCCGCGATCCAGGGGAATGACCAGGGGCCGTCCCTCTATGGTCAGGGGCAGCCGCGAGAGGGCCTCCAGCATGGCGGCGCCGAGCAGGAAGCCGGCCAGGGCGCCGATGACGCCCACGGTCAGCCCCTCCAGCAGGAAGATCCCCTCCACGTCTCGGTCGGTGAAGCCCATGGCGCGCAGGATGGCGATGTCCCGCCGCTTGTCCGTCACGCTGGTGGAGACTGAGGTGTAGATGCCGAAGCTGGCCACCAGAAGGATGGCCGAAATCACGGCGTACATGACGACGTTGCGCACGACGAGCAGGTTCAGGATATCCCGGGAGCGCTCCTGCCAGGACTCCCACTTGTAGCCCCACCGCGCCTCGAGGACGCCGGCGGCGGCTTCGGCGCCCGCCGGATCGGCCAGGCGAAGGTGGATCTGGTTGACGATGTTCGGCCGCGCGAACAGGACCTGGGCCGTGCGCAGGAGGCCGTAGGCGGTGTTGTCCCCGGCGTAGAAGCCCTGGATGGCCTCCGGCTCGATCAGGGCGAGGATCCGCATCCGCTGGGTCACCCCGGCGGGCGAGGTGGCGACAAGGGTGTCGCCGAGCCGGGCCCCGAGCCTGTCGGCCAGGGGGCGGGAGATGATGATCCCGTCGGGCCGCGCCTCGAGGTCCTCGAGCCTCCCGCCGACCAGGCTGACGTCGATCTTCGCCATCCGGCCTTCGATGCGCGGGTCCACGCCGCTAAGGGCCACCGCCTCGGTCCGCCCGGCGAAGGACAGGGTGACGGCGCCGTTCAAGGAGGGGGCGGCGAGGGCGCCCGGCAGGGCGCCGAGGTCGGCCAGCATGGCGGGCCAGTCCTTCAGCCCGCGGACCTCCTCCCTCGGCCGCACGCCGGAGACGGTCACGGCCGCGGCGGGGCGCGCCTGCACGGCGGGCTGCGGCCCCGGAAGCCTCTGCTCGTCCCGTACGATCACGTGCGGCGCGCTGTCGACAAGGGTGGCCACGAAGTCCTTCTGGGACCCGGACATCATCCCGGAGACCGCCAGGAAGAAGGCGACCCCTACGGCCACCCCCGCGACGGCCACCACGGTCTGGCGGGTGCGCACCGCCAGGTGAGCGGCGGCGATCCGGACCAGGACCCCGAAGTGGGGCCTCACCGGCCGGCGTCCGGCGCGGCCGTGACCCGGGCGCCTTCCTGCAGGCGGGCGGACGGGGAGAGGATGACGCGCTCGCCGGCGCCGAGACCCTCGAGGACCTCCGTGCGCTTCACGCCCCGCGCGCCCGTCGTGACCGGCCGGGCATGGGCTCGCCCCTCCCGCACGACCCAGACCCGGCCGTCGGAGAGGGCCTCGGTGGGCGCCAGGAGGGCGGCGGCGCGGCGCGCCACCACGAGGTTGGCCTCGACAGTCATGCCGGGCCGCAGGGGCGTGCCGGCGGGCACGGCGAGGCGGGCGCGGAAGACGCGGCTGGCGGCGTCGCCCTGCGGCGTCAGCTCGGTCAGGCGGGAAGGGAAGGTCTGGCCCGGGAAGGCGTCGGATTTCAGGACCGCCTCCTGGCCGGGCGCCAGCCGGCCGATGTCCCGTTCATCGATGTCGGCGGTGATCCGCAG
>NZ_JADBZL010000106.1:0-2782 GCF_020402505.1 Phenylobacterium sp.
CGATCCTCCCGGTCTTCAGGGCCGGCACGCGCCCGGACGGCGAATGCGGGAGGATCTGTGCACGGGTGGCGCCATCCGCCTGGTAAAGAGGGATCAGGCGCTCCTCGAAGGCCGCACCGGTGCGCTTGAGCGCCAGCCAGGGCCGCATCGACCAGCTCGACCAGCGCTTCGATCCGATCACCAGTTCCAGCATGCCCGCCTCCGGTTGCGGGGTCCGGTCGCCGGCCCGCTCACGGGGATGGTACTTGCCCCCGGGCGCCGGCGCCGTCTAGACCGGAAGGAACAATAACAATCGCCCCGGGAGGATCAGGGTGTCCATCGTTTCCACCTCGCCAGAGGATGTCCTCGAGTCTGAGGAAACCCCTCTCGTCCCCCTGGTCTCCGACGGTTTCCGCCGCTACGCCCTCGTCCTTCTGCTGGCGGTCTACACGGTCAACTTTCTGGACCGGCAGATCGTCTCCATCCTCGCCGAACCCATCAAGCGCGACCTCAAACTGTCGGACACCCAGCTCGGCCTGCTGACCGGCCTGGCCTTCGCCATCTTCTACACCGTCCTCGGCCTGCCGATCGCCCGGCTGGCCGAGCGCAAGAACCGCGTGACCATCATCGGGGTCTCCCTGGCCCTCTGGAGCGGCTTCACCGTCGTCTGCGGCCTGGCCTCCAACTTCGCCCAGCTCCTGCTGGCCCGGATCGGGGTCGGGGTCGGCGAGGCGGGCTGCACCCCCACCGCCCATTCCCTGATCTCCGACTATGTCCCCAAGTCCCAGCGCGCCTCGGCCCTGGCCTTCTTCTCCATCGGCACGCCCCTGGGTTCCCTGCTGGGATCCTCCCTTGGCGGGGTGATGGCCGACACCTTCGGGTGGCGGGCCGCCTTCCTGATGGCGGGCCTGCCGGGCCTGGTCCTCACGGTGATCGTCTTCCTGACCCTCAGGGAGCCGCGCAAGCAGCTCTCCGAGGTCGTCCGCGCGCGGATCGCGGAAACGCAGAAGACCGAAGGCAGCTTCAGCGCCACCCTGACCTACCTGGCCCGCAAGAAGACCTTCTGGATGGTGGCCTTCGGCGCCGCCACCCTGGCCTTCATCGGCTATGGCAACGGAGCCTTCGTCTATTCCTTCTACCTGCGGAACCACCCCCAGGAGGTGGCCGAGCTGGCCGGGCATTTCGGCCTGAAGTCCGTCGGCTTCCTGGGCTTGGTGCTCGGGATTCTCGGCGGCGTCATGGGGGTCATCTCCAGCTGGCTGGGCGGAGTCCTCGCCGACCGCGCCGGGGCGCGGGACATCCGCGCCTACATGACCGTGCCGGCTGTGGCGGCCCTCGTCTCGCCCGTCTTCGCCATCTTCGGCTACCTCCAGCCGACGGCCATCGGGACCATGCTGGTCATGATCCTTCCGGGCCTGCTGGGCTCGCTCTGGTTTGGTCCCGTCTACGCCTCGGGCCAGAGCCTGGTGCCGCCGCACATGCGGGCGACGGCGGCTTCCATCCTCCTCTTCATCATCAACCTGGTGGGACTGGGCGCCGGCCCGCTGATCGTCGGCGTCCTGTCCGACCTTTTCGCCTCGGGCATGGGTCTCGGCGAAGCCGAAGGCGTGCGCTGGGCGATCATCTGCACCTCCTGCTGCACTCTGATCGCCGCCGCCCTCTTCTGGACGGCCCGGAAGACGATCAAGGAGGACCTGGTCAGCTGAAGTCGGCCCCGGGACGGGCGGTTCCCGTCCCGGGCGTCTTCAATTGAAAGTTAACGGCCCGGGCGCAATCCTCCCTTGCGGGACCAGGAGAGCGTCCCGCAGGAGAAAGCGAAATGTCGACCCGCATGTCCGGCTTCACGCGTTACAGCTCCGATCATTTCGAGCCGCAGGAGGACATGGACCTCGCCGCCCAGCGTCGCCTGCGAGGCCAGCTCGAACATATCGACTACACGGTCTTCGCCTCGAACCGGGAAGTGATCCAGGCCGCCCTCGGCAGCGCGGACGCCGAGAAGTTCCAGCGCCTGGCCGTCGCCGCCGCTCTGGCCCGCGCCCAGTGGGTCAAGGAGGCCCTGGTCATGGCCGAGAACCCCTCGGGGTTCGAAACCCGGCAGGCCATGCGCCTGGCCGAGCTTCGCTCCCGCTATGAGGAGCTGTCCGGCGCCTATGAGGCCCTGCGCCGGATGGTCGAGCGAGGCTACATCACCTACGCGTCGTCGCAGTCCGGCTGACTCTGACGACCAGGCGGTTGTGAAGCCGACCGGATCGGGTCCAAACTCCGGCCCACCCTTCCCGGTGACCGGAGCCCTCCCATGTCGATCCCCCCTGCCCTCAGCCGCTCGCTTCAGGGCTCCATCGCCCATGTCACCGGCGCCGGGTCCGGCATGGGAAGGGCCACCGCCGAGATCTTCGGGGCCGAAGGGGCGCATGTCGCCGTGACCGATTTCAACGGCGAGTCCGCGGAGGCTGCGGCGGAGGCCATCCGGCGGGCCGGCGGCTCGGCCCAGGCCTGGGCCCTCGACGTTTCGGACGCCGGCCAGGTCCGCGCCGTCACCGAGGCCATCGCCGCCCGCTTCGGCGGCCTCGACATCCTCGTCAACAACGCCGGAATCTCGGCCTTCAGCCCCATCGACTCCCCGGATTACGACGCCGCCTGGGCGAAGTCGCTCGCCGTCCTCCTGACTGCGCACCAGCTGACCATCCGCGCCGCCCTCCCCTGGCTGCGGAATTCAAAGGCCCCCCGCATCGTCAACATCGCGTCGACCGAGGCCCTGGGCGCCACCAGCCGCGACAGCCCCTACGCCGCCGCCAAGGCCGGC
>NZ_JADBZL010000107.1:0-5464 GCF_020402505.1 Phenylobacterium sp.
CAGGGGGAGAAGGGCGAGGGCAAGGGCGGCGGCGAGTCTCATGGGACGTGACCTGTCTCTGGAGGGGATCAGCGGCGAGCGATGCGGGTGGCGACGGAAACTGCGCCCTTGGGAGCGTCGGGTCCGGTAGCGGCCTGGCCCGGTCCCATGACCACGGCCTGGATTGTCTTCCGGGAAGACAGGTTCTGAAGTGAAATCACATCGCCAACCGCGCCGGCGTCGAGGGCCTTCACTTCGAGGGCGAGAGATACACCACCGTTCTGGTAGGTCACGGTGACGAGGTCGCCGGCCTGGATCACCACCGGTGCGCTGACATCCCGGGTGGACACCAGGGCGCCCTCCCGAAGGGGGCGGCGGGCGATCTTGCCGATAGCATCGTCGGCATCCCGGATAGCGTCCGCGGGCGCGGCGACGGCGCGGGTCCAGATCAAATCTTCGGCGCGAACCTCTTCGCCGGCGGCCAGGCTCCGAGCGTAGGTCAGCGCCTGCACCTCGCCCCTTCGCACAGAGGCGGCTGGCGCTTCCTCGCCGGGACGGACAATGATCCGCCGCAGCCGGTCGGGATTGCCCCAATCCAGCCCGTTTCGGCGCGCCAAGATCTGGACAGCTGTGGCGTCCAGAATGACGCTCCCTCCGGATCGGGCGGCGACGCGGACTCCGGACGCGGCGCCCGCCCCCTCGAAGAGGTCCCCGAGGGTCACGACGCCGTCGGCGTCGGTGGTGTCGGTCCTGAGGGCGACAGGTGCGGCGGCGTGGGCCGCCGAAGGAAGCGCCAGGCAGAGCGCAAGAGCGAAGGTGATCAGCCGGCGCATGAGATCAGCTCTTCACCTGGTTCGCAGTGGAGAGCATCTGGTCGGCGGATGTGATGACCTTGGAATTCATCTCGTAGGCCCTTTGGGCCACGATCAGGGCGGTGATTTCCCCTACGGCTTCCACGTTGGAAGCCTCAGTATAGCCCTGCAGGAGGACGCCCGTGCCATCGACCCCCGGGACGCTCAGAGTCGGCGCCCCGGATGCACCGCTTTCCAGGAACAGGTTGTCGCCGATCGCTTCGAGGCCACCTTCATTGATGAAGGTCGCGAGCTCCAGGTTTCCGATCACCGAAGGCTGATTCTGGCCAGCCTGCTTTACCTGGACCTGGCCGGACTTGGAGATCGAAACATCGACTGCGTCGGGCGGGATCACAATGGCGGGCTGAATCTGGTAGCCGTCTGCGGTCACCAGCTGCCCTTGATCGTTGAGAGAGAGGTTACCGGCGCGAGTGTACGAGATCTCACCCGAGGGCATGAGGACCTGAAGGTAACCCCGGCCCTGGATGGCGACGTCGAGCTGATTTCCCGTCTGGGTCATCACTCCCTGCTCGGTGATCCTGTAGATGGAGCCGGCCTTGACGCCCGCGCCGATCTGCAGCCCGGTGGGAACAACCGTGCCCTGGTCGGACGACTGGGAGCCTGCCCGCTCGAGTGTCTGGTAGAGCAGATCCTGGAATTCGGCGCGCTGGCGCTTGAAGCCCACCGTATTCATGTTGGCGATATTGTTCGAGATGACCTGGACATTGAGCTGCTGGGCGGCCATGCCGGTGGCGGCGGTGCGGAGAGCTTGCATGAGAAGTCAGCCTTTCTACTCGACGCGTCCGAGCCGCTCGACCGCGCGCCGGGACAGATCCTGGGTGTTTTCCATCATTCGATTCAGGGACTCATAGGCCCGCGTCACCTCGATCAGGTCGGTGACCTGAAGGATGGGGTTAACATTTGACGCCTCCAGCATGCCTTGGCGGACCAGGGATCCTGGGGCCGGCTGGGGTTGGGCGTTGGACGTGTTGCGGAACTGGTTGTCGCCGACTTTTTCGAGGACCGAGAGGCTATCGAAGGTCACCACGTCGACCCGGCCGACCTGTTCAATGCCTTGGCTGATCGAACCGTCACGGGCGATCTCCACAGGGCCGTTCCTCGGGTCAATGATGACCTCAGCGCCCCCGGGGTCCAGAACCGGCTGGCCACTCTGGGTGACGATCCGACCGGTCTCGTCCAGCCGAAAGTGGCCGTCGCGGGTGAACCTTTGTCCTCCCGGGGTCTGGATGCGGAAGAACCCAGGCCCGTCGATCGCGAGGTCGAATGCGGCGTTCGTCGTCCGCAGTGCGCCTTGCGAGAAGTCCCGGGCGAGGCCGCTGTCGAGCACGAACTTGATGGGGTTGGGCCCGTCAGCAGAACGCGCAGGCGCCTTGGGCTCCGTTCGGATAAGGGGCTGCTCGGTCTTGAACCCTGCGGTGTCGGCGTTGGCGATGTTGTTGGCGACGATGTCCAGATGCCGCCGAAGCGTCATCTGGCGCGATAGTCCCACATAGAGAGCGTTGTCCATCGACTCTGACGCCTGGTGTTAAGGGCCCGAAGTTTCCCCATTCACCATGCAAGGGTTGGGCCAACCGAAAAATGCAATAAAAACATCAAATAAAATGGTTAATTCCGGCCGGGAGGCGGATCTTGCCGGGTCTTTTCTCCCCCCTGAGGCGGGGTGGAAAAACGGATCGTTAACTAAACCGGGGGATAGTGGGAGGGAGAATCTCCAGGAGTTGAGGCCGTGGCCAAGCCCCCCAAGAATTCCGATGAGGAAAATGTGGACCTCAACGGCTCAGAAGCCGCCGAGGAAGGCGGCGGCAAGAAGCCGCCGCTACGCCTGATCATCATCGCGGCGGCGGCGGCGGTTTTGGTCCTGGGCGGCGGCGCAGGAGCCTACTTCCTCTTCTTCAGCAAGCCGCCGGAAGCGGCGGGAGGCAAGGCCGAGAAGAAGGGCGAGGAGAAGGGAAAGAAGGGGGCGGAAGGCGAAACAAAGGGCGGCGCTCCTGTAGCGAGCGGTCAGGCGGTCATCATCTCCGAGGGGCCGGATGGGGTCGTTTTCTGCACGCTGCCCAACATGGTGGCGAATATGCAGGCCGGGGATGGGCGTCCCGTTTACCTCAAGCTGAAGCTGACGCTTGAGGCTCCGGATCAGGCCACTGCGGAGCTGATCCAGCCTGCGATGCCCAGGATACAGGACATGTTCCAAGGTTTCCTTCGGGAGTTGCGTCCAGAGGATCTTCAGGGGTCTCAAGGCACCTTTCAGCTGCGAATGGAAATTCTTCGTCGGGTCAACCTTGTGATAGCGCCGGCCCGCGTTAACTCAGTCCTGATTGAGGAGATGCTCATCAGCTAGGCCCTCGGCCAGCTGGAGTCTAAGCCATGGCGAACACGGACGACACTTCCACAGACGAAGGGGGCCGGAGCCCTAGCGAAGCCGTTGAGGCCATCGCCAACGCCGAGCGCATTCTCAACCAGGACGAGATCGACAGCCTCCTCGGATTTGATATGTCCGGGGATGACGACTCTGATCGTGGCGGCATCCGCGCGATCATCAACTCCGCGCTTGTTTCCTATGAGCGCCTACCGATGCTCGAGATCGTCTTTGACCGCCTTGTGCGGTATATGACGACCTCATTGCGGAACTTCACCTCCGACAATGTCGAGGTGAGCCTCGATAACATCTCTTCCATCCGTTTCGGGGACTACCTGAACTCCATTCCCCTCCCGGCTATTCTGACGGTATTTAAGGCGGAGCAGCTTGAGAACTACGGTCTCCTGACGGTCGACTCCAATCTGATCTACTCGATTGTGGACGTTCTCCTGGGCGGACGCCGCGGCACAGCGACCATGCGCATCGAGGGGCGGCCCTACACCACCATCGAGCGAGTTCTCGTCGAGCGGATGGTGGAGGTCGTCCTGGGGGACGCTAAGATGGCCTTCGAGCCGCTGACCCCGGTGACCTTCACCCTGGACAGGCTTGAGACCAATCCCCGCTTCGCCGCTATCGCTCGGCCGGCAAACGCCGCGATCCTGGTGAAGCTCCGGATCGACATGGAAGATCGCGGAGGACGTATCGAGCTACTCCTGCCCTACGCCACCCTCGAACCGATCCGGAAGATGCTGCTCCAGCAGTTCATGGGTGAAAAGTTCGGGCGGGACAACATTTGGGAAGGGCACCTCGCCACCGAGATCTGGACGACCCGGATGGACATCCGAGCCGTGCTTGACGAGCAGCAGCTGCCGCTCCAAACCGTCCTTAACTTCAAGGTGGGCGATACGCTGATGCTCAATGCGACGCCTGACAAGCCTGTCGAGTTGCGGGCGGGATCCGTCCAGCTGACCACAGCCCGCATGGGGCGCAGGAATCATCAGATCGCCGTGCGAGTTGAAGCCCCTCTCAACCGGACCGCGCGTCGGGCCGTCCAGGAGATGTCCACCTCATGATCGCCATCATCCTCAACCTCCTGCTTGCGGGCCTTCTCTGCGGGGCCATCTGGATGGGCTGGCGCCTCAACGAGCGCCTCAAGGTGCTTCGCGAGGGGCAGATGGGCTTCGCCAAGGCTGTTGCGGATCTCGACGCCGCCGCCGCCCGGGCCGAGCGCGGACTGGCCGATCTGAAGGCTGCGAGCGACGAGATGGCGGAAGTCCTTGTCAGCCGGATCGAGCGCGCCCGTGTCCTCGCCTCCAAACTCGACCAGCAGTTTGAGGCGGGCGCGCGGGCGGGGCTGGCTATCGATCCCCGGGATCAGCAGGCCTCGGAGGCTGATATCGAACGCCTCAGCCGCAACCTCGGGTCGCTTCTGGCCCAGAGCCGCGAAGCCCGGGCACGGAGTCGGGAAATCGCTGCGCCGGCCCTTCGTCGTCCGTCGACGGGAGTTCGTCGCCGACCCGAGTTCGAGGATGAGCTCTTTCTGGGTGGCGGCGTGGAGCCCAGCCCCCGCCCCGCCTTCTCAGGAGGTCGTGGATGACCAAGATACCCCGCATTCTGCCTCTGGTTGGGGTCGCTGCAGGCGGCGTGCTTGCCCTGAACGCCCTCTCGAGCGTCACTGGCGCGCCAGATCTGTTTTCCGGGGCGAGGGCTTTTGCTCAGGGGGTTGCCGCCCAGGCGGGCGGCCAACCTCCGGGTTCGGCGGCCAACCCCGCCCAGGCCACCGCGAACGCCCGGGAAGGCGGCGACAAACCGGCGGGCGCCGCTGCGGCGGCGCCGGCCAAGCCGTTGGTTTGCGCCCCTACCGCCGCAGAGCTCGCCAAGGAAGCGGGCCTGTCCCCTGCGGAGCTCCAGGTTCTCCAGAGCCTTGGCGCGCGCCGGGGTCAGCTGGACCAACGCGAAGCGGATTTCAGCACCCAGTTGGCCCTCCTCGCCGCGGCTGAGGCCAAGCTCGACGTCAAGGTAAAGACCCTGAACGGGCTCAAGTCGGACATCCAGGGGCTGCTAAAGCTCGGAGATGAGCAGGAAGCCGCTGAGGTGGCCCGGATGGTCAAGGTCTTTGAGTCCATGAAGCCAAAGGACGCCGCGCCGCGGATGGTTCTTCTGGAGGACTCGGTGCGTCTGCCGATCGCCGCCAAGATGAAGGAGAAATCCCTCGGTCTCATTCTGGCGCAGATGCCTCCGGCGGAGGCCAAGAAGC
>NZ_JADBZL010000108.1:0-2989 GCF_020402505.1 Phenylobacterium sp.
CCCATCAGCACCCGGGCCGGGTCGGGGCGGTCCTGGGGCTCAAGGCCCTGAGGCGTTTCCTTCCAGTCCCGGGCGGCGATGCCCGCGCCCAGGTGGACCCACAGGGCGGTCCGCTCCGGGGCGGGCGCCTCCCGGTGCAGGAAGGCCTCGGCGCCCAGGTTCTCGTACTCGTGCCCGCTGGCCGTGATGACAACGATGTCGTGGTTTTTCAGGCGCTTGGCCATCCAGGGCAGGAGGGCCAGCCAGAGGGCGACGCCTGGCCCGCGCTCGCCGGCGCAGGTGAACCAGCCCGAGCGCGGGGTGGACAGGACCACCGTCCTGCCCTTGCCGCGGTCGATCCGCCCGATGAGGTTGAAGGCGGGGCGCTGGCCGGCCTCGCCGTCGATGACCAGCCGCGCGGTCTGGCCCTCCCGGGCGGCGGCCAGGACCGGCCCCGCGTCCTTCGGGGCGAGGACCAGGGTCGGGACGCCGAAGGGCGGCGCCCCGGCCGGGGCGTTCAGGGCGATGGCCTCGCCGGTCGGACCGTTGGTGACGAGGATGAGGCCGGCGGCGCCGGAGGCCCGGACCTCGTCGGCGAGGGTGCGGAGCTCGGGCTGGCGGACGCTCGACCAGCGTCTCGCCGGCAGGTCGACCACGACCAGCGCGCCACGCGCTGGGGCGGTGGGGCGCCCTAGCGTCAACCCCCCGGTGACCCCCCCGGGTCCCGTGACGCTCGCGGGGGCCTGGGCCAGGCCCTGGACAGACGCATTCCCCAAGGTCAGGGCGACGCTGCCAAGACGGTCGGAGGGCGCCCTGAAGGCCTGCCTCTGTGTGCGGTAGCCGAACAGCCTGAGGCGGCTTTCCATCCAGGCGCCGGAGTCCCGGTCGCCGGGTCCGCCCGACGCCTTGTCGCCCATGGCGACCCAGGTCTCGAGGTCGGTGCGGATGGAGATCAGGTCGGCGCCCGCCGTCGCCTGCCCGGCGAGGAGGGGGGCCGAGGCCGCCCCGGCGACCACACCCCGGCGGGTGGGATCAGGGGCGCCCGTCGTCACCGCTTCAGCTCTCGAACCAGGCTTCGACCGGCCCCTTGAGCAGCATGGTCATCTGCTTGCCGTGGCGGTCCACCGTCTTGCCGACGGCCAGGCGCACCCAGCCCTCGGAGATGCAGTACTCCTCGACATTGGTCTTCTCGACGCCCTTGAAGCGCACCCCGACCCCGCGGGCCAGGACGCCGGCGTCGTGCCAGGGGCTGTCGGGGTCGACGCAGAGGCGGTCGGGCGGGGTGTCGGCGGGGGTCGCTTCGGTCATGGGGCCTGTTCTAGCGCCCCCGGGGCCGCGTGCAATCCCGTCGAAAAGGGGCTTCCCTGACGTCGCGTCCGGCGCGCAAGATAAACCCTCATCGCCGCGGGACGGCGCACACGAACGGGAGACGCAAGATGGGTGAGGCCTGGATCATCGACGCGGCGCGCACGCCGCGGGGCATCGGCAAGGTGGGCAAGGGCGCCCTGGCCGACTTCCACCCCCAGCACCTGGCGGCCACCGTCCTGAAGGGCATCGCCCAGCGCAACGACATCAAGACCGCCGAGGTCGACGACGTGATCTGGGGCACCTCCTCCCAGCGCGGCAAGCAGGGCAATGACCTGGGCCGCATGGCCGCCCTGGCCGCCGGCTTCGACGTCCGCGCCAGCGGCATGACCCTGGACCGCTTCTGCGGCTCGGGCATCACCACGGTGAACCTGGCCGCCGCCCAGATCATGTCGGGCATGGAGGACCTGATCATCGCCGGCGGCACGGAGATGATGTCCTACACCGCCTCCAGCGCCCCGCAGGCGGCCGCCTTCTTCGACGGCCCGGCCCTGATGGACGCCGGCAACCCGGCCCTGCGCAAGCTGCACCCGCAGTCGCACCAGGGCGTCTGCGCCGACGCCATCGCCACGCTTGAGAACATCCCGCGCGAGGCCCTGGACGAGCTGGCCTATGTCAGCCAGCAGCGCGCCGCCCAGGCGATCAAGGAAGGCCGCTTCGACCGCGCCCTGGTGCCGGTGCTGAACGAGGACGGCTCGGTGGCCCTCGACCACGAGGAGTTCCCCCGCCCCGAGACCACCCGCGAGGGCCTGGCCTCCCTGAAGGCCTCCTTCGAGGCCATGGCCAACGTGCCCATGGACAAGGAGGGCACCACCCTGGCCGGCCTGATCCAGCGGGTCTATCCGGACCTGAAGATCACCCACGTCCACCACGCCGGCAATTCGTCGGGGGTGGTCGACGGCGCCGCCGCCGTCCTGCTGGCCTCGCCGGACTACGCCCGCCGGAACGGCCTGAAGCCCCGCGCCCGCGTGGTGGCCATGGCCAATGTCGGCGACAGCCCGACCCTGATGCTGAACGCCCCGGTCCCGGCCGCCCACAAGGTGCTGAAGAAGGCCGGCCTGACGGTCGACGACATCGACCTGTGGGAGATCAACGAGGCCTTCGCCGTCGTCGCCGAGAAGTTCATCCGCGACCTGCGGCTCGACCGCGACAAGGTCAACGTGAACGGCGGCGCCATGGCCCTCGGCCACCCGATCGGCGCCACGGGCTCCATGCTGATCGGCACCATCATCGACGAGCTGGAGCGCCGCGACCTCAAGCGCGGCCTGGTCACCATGTGCGCCGCCGGCGGCATGGCCCCGGCCATCATCGTCGAGCGGATGTAGGGCCCATGGACCTCGCCTGGAGTGACGCCGACCGCGCCTTCCGGGACGAGGTCCTCGCCTTCCTCGATGCGGAACTGACGCCGGACCTGCGCGCCCGCGGGCGGGCCATGACCAGCGTCTACGCCGACCACGCCACCGGCATGGCCTGGCAGAAGAAGCTGCACGCCCGCGGCTGGGTCGCCCCGGCCTGGCCCCGAGAGTTCGGCGGCGCCGGCTGGTCTGTGGTGCAGCGCTACATCTGGGCGCGGGAGGCGGCCCTGGCCGGCGCCCCGCCCGTCTCGCCCATGGGCATCGGCATGTGCGGCCCCGTGCTGATCGGC
>NZ_JADBZL010000109.1:0-3723 GCF_020402505.1 Phenylobacterium sp.
CCTGAGACAGGGGACCGCCCTGCGCCGCGCCCTGGCGGGTCAGGCCGGCCAGGCGCGCGGGCTTGGCCCCGATGGAGGCGGCGACTGCGTCCAGCTCCTCGCCCTTGCGCACCCGCTCGGCAAGGGACTCGGCCTTGGCGCGCAGCCGCTTGGCCATCTCCTGGTTCATCCATGCCTGCGCGAGCGGCTGGCGCACCTCGGCCAGGGGGGGAAGGGTCCTTGGGATCACCTTGTCGACCCGCACTGCATAGGACTCTCCCGGGCTCTCCTCCTCGATCTGGCTTTCCCCGCCCTCAGGCAGACGGAAGGCGGTCTGCACCAGCTTCGCGGACAAGCCCGCAACCGGCTTGCCGGTGGGGTCAAAGCCCTGTTCGGCCACTGGGCCCAGGGTGATCACCGGCACGCCCGCCTTGGCGGCGGCCTCGTCCAGGTTGGCGCCGCCGGCGTGGGCGTCGTCATAGGCCTGGCTGATCTCGTAGACCTTCTCGGCCGCAGCGGTCTTGCGCGCTTCGGCCTCCAGCATCGGCCGGATCTCCTCGAGGGTGACGATCCTGCCAGGGGTGATTCCGGTCACCCTGATGACCGCCAGACCGAGGTCGCCCTGGACCGTCCGGACCTCACCCCGAGCCATGGCGAAGGCGGCCTCTCCGGCCTTGGCGTCCACCACCGCCGTTCGGGGCTTGTCGACGTAGAATACCGGCTCGACGCCCGCCGAGCGGGCGACCGCGGCCGGGTCCTCGCCCTTCGCCAGCCGGTCGGCCACGGACCGCGCCGTCCCGGCGTCACGGGCCGGAATCTGCACGAGAGAGCGGGTCTCCGGCTGGTTGAGGGAGTCCTTCCTGAAGTCAAACTGCTTGCGGATATCGGCTTCGGAGACCGTCACCCTTCCGGCCACCTGGGCGGAGCTGAACCGCACCACGCTCAGGATGCGGAACTCCGGCCGCATCAGGCGCTCGGCGTTGGCCTTCATGAACTCGGTCAGCTGGGCGTCGGTCGGCGGCTTGGGCGCCTCGACCGCGCCGGGTCCGACATTGAACACCGCCAGGTCGCGGGATTCCTGGGCGAATACGACCGCCAGGGCGCCAAAGGCCCGGGGCGGGCGCAGGCCGTCCACCAGACCGGCGGCCAGGTGGGACTGGGCGATTTCGTCGCGGACGCTCTGCTCGAACTGCGGCGCTGTCAGCTTGTTGCGCGCCAGGGCCTCCTCGTAGAGACGCTTGTCGAAGCGGCCTGACACCTGGTCGAAGAAGGCCGGGATCTTCTGGATCTCCCGGGTGATCAGGGCGTCGGCTGGCCGCAGGCCGATCTTTTCGATCAGCGCGGCCATGGCCTCGCGGTCCGCCAGCATCTCCAGGACCCGCGCATCGAAGCGATTCTCCACCGCCAATTCGTTGCTGATCTGCTGGCCGTTCTGCTGCTCGAGGTTCTGCTTGGCCCGGTCGAACTCGGCGCGAAACTCCTCGGTCGTGACGCTCCGGTTCCCGGCGTGGACCACCTCGTTCTGGGCCCGGGTCTTGAAGACGTCACTGACGCCGAAGACCGCGAAGCTCAGGATCAGGAGGCCGATCAGGACGGCGGCGACCCAGGACTTTGCGAAGGCGCGGATGTGGGCGAGCATGAAATCCTTCCAGGCCCGCAAACCGGGCGCGTTTCAGCGCCGGGTATAGAGGGTTGGCCCGCAAGGGGGCAAGCGGCCGGCGGCGGTCATCCGTCGGGTGACAGCCGCCTCGCCGTGTCGTATCCGCCGGCGGGTGGCGTCGGAAGCCGGCGAAGGGAGAGCCAGCATGCAGAAGCTGATCGTGGGCAACTGGAAGATGAACGGGCTGAGCGCGGACCTCGTTGAGGCGGAGGCCGTCGCCGCGGGCCTGGGCGACGCCGCCGCCCGCGTCGGAATCTGTCCGCCCGCCACCCTTGTCGAGCGCATGTCCCGGTCCCTTGCCGGGACCCTTGTCGCGGTCGGCGGTCAGGACTGCCGGGCCGAGGCCTTCGGGGCCTTCACGGGGGATGTCTCCGCCGAGATGCTGGCCGACGCCGGCGCCACCCTCGTCATCCTCGGGCACTCTGAGCGCCGCGCGGGCTTTGCAGAGACCGACGCCCTGGTCGCCGCCAAGGTCGAGGCGGCCCTCCGGGCGGGCCTGGAGCCCATTGTCTGCGTGGGCGAGACCCTTGCAGAACGCGAGGCGGGCCGCGCCATCGCCGTCGTCACCGGTCAGGTCCGGGGGTCCCTGCCGGCCGCCCTCGCCGGGCGGCCCTTCGCCGTCGCCTACGAACCGGTCTGGGCCATCGGCACGGGACTGACCCCCACCACGGACCAGATCGCCGAGATTCACGCCACCATTCGGGCCGAACTGGTCGCCGTCCTGGGCGACGCCGGGGCCCGGGCGCCGATCCTCTACGGCGGCTCGGTCAAGCCCGCCAATGCGGCGGAGATCCTCGCTGCGGCCGAGGTCGGCGGCGCCCTGGTCGGCGGTGCGTCACTGAAGGCGTCAGACTTCCTGGGTATCCTCGCCGGCGCCTGAGCCGGGACGGTCGGGCGCAGGTTTCGCCTCGCCGGACTGGAAACCCGTCCCCTCCGATGTTAGATGAGCCGCTCTCCCGGCCGGACAGCGGCCAGTTCCTGCGGTTCCTCCATGCTCGGGCTCCTGCTCACCCTGCAAATCATCGTCGGCATCGGCCTGACGGTCGTCGTCCTGGTCCAGCGTTCCGAGGGAGGCGCCCTGGGTATGGGCGGCGGGCCCACCGGTTTCATGACCGCCCGCGGCGCCGGCGACCTCCTGACCCGGCTGACCTGGGGTCTGGGAACGGCCTTCTTCATCCTCAGCCTGGCCCTGACCCTGCTGATCGGGCGCGAACGCGCGGACACCTCCGTGGTCGACCGTGTCAAGGTGGAGAGCCTGTCGCCCGAGGCGCTCAAGCGGCAACAGGAGCAGCAGGCGCCCGCCGCGCCCGCCCCGGGCGCAGCCCCGGCGCCCTTCGAGGCGCCGCGGCCCAGCCTGGCCGACCCCTTCGTCGGCGCTCCGGCCCCGTCGTCCGGTCAGGCGCCGCCCTCTCAGCCCGCGCCCGCACCGGCGCCCAACGGCGGCAAGTGACGCTCGTCCACAGGTGAGACGCATCTCCGGTCTGCAAGCGCCGGCGAATCGCGGCTAACTGGAGCCCCATGACCCGGTACATCTTCATCACCGGCGGCGTGGTCTCCTCCTTGGGAAAAGGTCTCGCCTCCGCCGCCCTTGGCGCGCTCCTCCAGGCGCGCGGCTATCGGGTGCGCCTGCGCAAGCTTGATCCGTACCTGAACGTCGACCCGGGGACGATGAGTCCCTACCAGCATGGCGAGGTCTTCGTGACCGAGGACGGCGCCGAGACCGACCTGGACCTCGGCCACTATGAGCGGTTCACCGGCGTCAACGCCGCCCGCGGAGACAACATCACCACCGGCCAGATCTACAAGACCATCATCGAGAAGGAGCGCCGCGGCGACTATCTCGGCGCGACGGTCCAGGTGATCCCGCACGTCACCGACGAGATCAAGCAGTTCGTCCTGTCCGATCCCGGCGAGGGCGTCGACTTCGTGCTGGTGGAGATCGGCGGCACGGTGGGCGACATCGAGGGCCTGCCCTTCTTCGAGGCCATCCGCCAGCTGGGCCAGGAACTCCCCCGCGGCATGGCCTGCTACATCCACCTCACCCTGCTGCCCTATGTGAAGACGGCCGGGGAGATGAAGACCAA
>NZ_JADBZL010000011.1:0-11631 GCF_020402505.1 Phenylobacterium sp.
CTGAGCCCCGCGCGTGTCCTGGCTCAGACAGATGTGAGACGGGCTCTTGAGTGAAGGGTGGGGGTCTCTGAAGCTTGGGTTTGCAGACTCAGGACCTCAGGAGACCCCCGATGCAGGTGTTTGGCCTACAGGCTGGAGTTTATCGTGGAGCGAGCTGGGCGTCTCGCCTGACCGCGAAGACCTCGGAGATCGCAGGGGTCAGGCGAGACGCCCTTCGGCGGTTCGATCAGGCCAGGCGTGACGGCCTGAGCGCTGTACAGGCGGCCAGGGCGGTCGGGGTCAGCCGCGCCTCTTTGAACCGCTGGAGCCACCGGCTCGAGCCGAAGAGCCGCCGGCCTCTGCGGACCCGGCCGAAGAACTGGACCCACCCGCTGATCAGGGCCGTGCAGGCGCTTCGCGAGGACTTTCCGATGTGGGGGAAGGCCAAGCTCGGTCCCTTACTGCGCGAGCGCGGCTTCGAGGTCTCCGACGCCACGGTCGGCCGGATCCTGAAGACCCTGATGAACCGCGGCGTGGTCCAGCCGGTCCAGACCCTGCGCCGAAAACGGCTGTTCAGGCGATGGACGCCCCGGCGCAAGTACGCCGTTCGCTTGCCCAAGGGGATGAAGCCGGACCGTCCCGGCGGCCTGGTGCAGGTCGACACCGTCTTCATCACCCTCGCGCCAGGCCGGGCCATCAAACACTTCACCGCCTATGACCCGGTCGCCAGGTGGACGGTCGCCAAGGCCGCCAAGCGGGCGACCGCCGCCGCCGCCAGCCTGTTCCTCGACAAGGTCCTCGCCGAGATGCCCTTCCCCGTCACCGGCATCCAGGTCGACGGCGGCTCAGAGTTCAAGGCCGAGTTCGAAGAGGCCTGCCAGGCCAAGGGACTGGCCCTCTACGAACTGCCCCCAAAGTCCCCCCAGCTCAACGGCGCCGTCGAACGCTGCAACGGCGTCTGGCGATACGAGTTCTACGGCGTCTACGATCTGCCCGCCAACGTCGAGGCGCTCAACCCCCTCCTCGACAGCTTCCAGCATCTCTACAACCACCACAGACCCCACGGAGCCCTTGCCGGAATGACCCCAGCAAGATACCTCGCCAGACTGCAAGCCTCAGAGACACCGCCGTCTCATATGTCTTGAGCCCGGACAGCGCGTTGACTCGGACGGGTCGGTCTGTATAAGAGCCCGCTTCCGTCCGCAGGGTTCCCTGCGGGCGCCGTCTTTGCTTTCTATTTCTTCAGGACGCCAATCATGTACGCGGTGATCAGAACCGGCGGCAAACAGTACCGGGTCGAACCCGGCGACGTGCTGGTGGTCGAAAAGCTGGGCGGAGAGCCCGGCGCCGACGTCGCCTTCTCGGACGTCCTGATGCTGGGCGACGGCGCCTCGGTCACCGTCGGCGCGCCGACCGTCGAGGGGGCCGCAGTCAACGCCACCCTGATCGAGACCCGTAAGGGCGAGAAGGTCCGGATCTTCAAGAAGATTCGTCGCCAGGGCTATCGTCGTACCCGCGGCCATCGCCAACCCGAGACGGTCCTGCGCGTCACCTCCATCTCCGGAGCCGGCAAGACGGCGGCCTGGGACGGCGTGGTCGACCTGACCCCGAAGGCCCTGCTGGACGCCAAGGCCCGCAACCTGAAGGCCGTTGTGGCGTCACTGGAGGCCGCAATCCCGACCGCCAAGCCGGTGAAGGCGCCCGCCAAGGCCAAGGCTTCCGCGAAGGCTGAGGCCGAGACCCCCAAGGCTGAGACCCCCAAGGCTGAGACCCCCAAGGCTGCGGCCCCCAAGGCCAAGGCTGCGAAGGCGGCGGCCCCCAAGGCTTCCGCAGGCGAAGCTAAGCCGGCTCCCGCCAAGAAGGCTGCGCCGAAGAAGGCTGCAGCCAAGAAGACCGACGCCGAATAAGCGTCGGACCCAGAGTTCCAGGAGGCCCCCATGGCTCACAAGAAATCCGGCGGTTCCTCGCGCAACGGGCGCGACTCGGCGGGCCGCCGCCTCGGCGTCAAGAAGTTCGGCGGTGAAGCCGTCCTCGCCGGCAACATCATCGTGCGCCAGCGCGGCACCAAGTTCTTCCCGGGCGACAATGTCGGCATGGGCAAGGACCACACCCTCTTCGCGACCGCCCACGGCGCCGTGAAGTTCATCACCAAGCGTGATGACCGCACCTATGTCTGCGTGGACAACGCGGCCGGCTGACGCGGACCTTCCCGAAGGTCCGCCTGCCTGGCGGACCGGAGGACCTCCCGAAGCGGGGAGCCCGGACGCCGGGCTCCCCGTTTTCGCATCAGGCCCCCGGCAGAGGGGCCGGGAGGTTTCCGAAATGCGTCCCGTTCAGTTTGACCCGGTCCGGATCGACCCCGTAATCGATACCCCTCGTCTGCGCCTGCGCGCACCCCGCCGATCGGACGCCGCCCGGATTGCGGCCCTGTGCTCGGATTTCGAGGTCGCCCGCACCACCGCCCGGCTTCCGCACCCCTACGGCCTTGAGGACGCAGAGGCCTTTCTCGCCTCGGGCGACACCCTTGACCCCGACCTGGAGGCCCGCTTTGCTCTAGACCATCCGGTCGAGGGCCTGGTTGGCGTCCTGTCCTTCTTCGGCGAACCCGCCCCGGCGACGGAGATCGGTTATTGGCTGGGCCGGCCCTACTGGGGCGCCGGCCTGATGACCGAGGCGGAGACCGCCGCCCTGGCCTGGGCCGCCCGGGACTGGGGCCGCACCCACGTCCGCGCCTGGCGGCTGGACGAGAATCCGGCGTCGGACGCGGTGCTGGTGAAGGCCGGGTTTCTTTACACCGGAGAGCGTCGCCAGACCTTCGTGCTCTCGCGCGGCGAGGCCCTGCCCTCCCGCGGGATGATGTGGCTGGCCTGATTTTGCCGGCGGGACGTGCTAGGGCGAGGCCATGAAGTTCCTGGACCAGTGCAAGATCTACATCCGCTCGGGCAATGGCGGCGGCGGCGCCGTGTCCTTCCGGCGCGAGAAGTACATCGAGTACGGCGGCCCGGACGGCGGCGACGGCGGCCGGGGCGGGGACGTCTGGATCGAGGCGGTCGACGGACTGAACACCCTGATCGACTACCGCTACCACCAGCACTTCAAGGCCGGGACCGGCGTTCACGGCATGGGTCGGAACCGGCATGGCGCAGCGGGCGAGGACATCGTGCTGAAGGTCCCCGTCGGCACCGAGGTTCTGGAGGAGGACCGCGAGACCCTGATCGTCGACCTCGACCATCCCGGACAGCGAGTCCTGCTGGCCAAGGGGGGCAATGGCGGCTGGGGCAATGACCGTTTCAAGGGCCCGATCAACCAGGCGCCCTACCACGCCAACGCCGGCCAGCCGGGCGAGGAGAAGTGGATCTGGCTGCGGCTGAAGCTCATCGCTGACGTCGGCCTCGCCGGCCTGCCCAACGCCGGAAAGTCCACCTTCCTGGCGGCGTCCAGCGCAGCGCGGCCCAAGGTCGCCGACTATCCCTTTACAACTCTCGCTCCCAACCTCGGCATCGTCGACCTGTCGCCGGAGGAGCGGTTCGTCATGGCCGACATTCCCGGCCTGATCGAGGGCGCCTCGGAGGGCGCCGGGCTGGGGACCCGATTCCTGGGCCATGTGGAGCGCACGGCGGTGCTGATCCACCTGGTGGACTGCACCCAGACTGACGTGGCCGAGGCCTGGCGGACGGTCCGGCATGAGCTGGAGGCCTACGGCGCCGGCCTCGCCGACAAACCGGAGATCCTCGCCCTGTCCAAGGTCGACGCCCTCGATCCCGACACCCTCCAGATGCAGAAGGAGGCCCTCGAGGCCGCCTCCGGCCGCCCGGTCAGCCTGGTCTCCGGCGTCTCGGGCCAGGGCGTGAAGGACCTCCTGCGGGAGGCCTGGCGGCAGGTCCTGGCGCGCCGCGCCGAGGCCAAGGCGGCGGCCCGGCCAGGCGGGGAGACTGCGGGAGACTGGCGGCCGTGAGCGGCCTCGCCTCCGCCCGCCGCGTGGTCGTCAAGATCGGCTCGGCCCTCGTCGTCGGCCCCGACGGCGCCCCGGACAGCGCCTGGCTTTCCGACTTCGCCGCAGACCTCGCGCGGCTGCGCGCCCGGGGTCAGCAGGTCCTGGTGGTGTCCTCGGGCGCCGTGGCCCTGGGCCGCCGCCGCCTCGGCCTGAACCGCAAGGCCCTCACCCTGCCCGAGAAGCAGGCCGCCGCCGCCGCCGGCCAGTCGGCCCTCATGCACGCCTGGGAGGCGGCGCTGGAGCCCCATGGCCTGCCGGTCGCCCAGGTCCTCCTGACCCGCGACGACACCGAGATCCGGCGTCGCTGGCTGAACGCCCGGGCCACCCTGGAGACCCTCCTCGACCTCGGCGTTGTGCCGGTGGTCAACGAGAACGACACGGTGGTCACCGAGGAGATCCGCTACGGCGACAACGACCGGCTGGCGGCCCGCGCAGGCCAGCTGATCGGCGCTGACCTCCTCGTCCTCTTGTCGGACGTCGATGGCCTCTACACGGCGGACCCGAGGTCCGATCCCAGCGCCGCCCACGTACCCCTGGTCACCGACCTGGACGCCGGCATCGAGGCCATGGCCGGAGGCGCCAACGTCTCGGCCGGGGTCGGCACAGGCGGCATGGCGACCAAGATCATGGCCGCCCGGATCGCCCGCCAGGCCGGCTGCGCCACCCTCATCACCCTCGGCGGCCGGGCCTCGCCCCTCGCCGCCGTGGAGGCCGGGGCGCGTGCGACCCTGGTCACCGCCGCCCTCTCCCCGCACGCCGCCCGCAAGTCCTGGATCGGCGGCTCCCTCGCGCCCTCCGGCGTGATCCGGATCGACGCCGGGGCCGCCCGGGCCCTGCGCCGCGGCAAGAGCCTGCTGGCGGCCGGCGTCACGGCGGTCGAGGGCCGGTTCGGCAAGGGCGACGCCGTGGTGGTGCGCGACGAGGCGGGCGCGGAGGTGGGGCGAGGACTCTGCCGCTACGATTCCGACGACGCCGCGAGGATCTGCGGCCTCAGCTCCGCCGCCGTCGAGGCCGAGCTCGGCTTCTCCGAGGGCCCGGTCATCCACGCCGATGACCTGGCGGTCTCGGCCTGATCAGGGAAGGGCGGTGACCTTCCGGGCCGCGAGGTCCGCAAGGCGCGCCGCATCGACGCCCAGACCTTCCAGGACCTCACGGGTGTGCTCGCCCAGGGCCGGACCCGGCCAGCGCACGCCTCCAGGCGTCTCGGAAAGCCTCGGGAAGGCGTTCTGCATCTTCACCCTGCCGAAGACCGGGTGGTCCACCTCGACGATGGACTGGCGGGCGGTGAACTGGGGATCGGCCAGCATGTCGGGGGCGCGGAAGATGCGGCCGCAGGGCACGCCGTTGGCCTCCAAGAGGGCGAGGAGCTCGGGCAGGGGCCAGTTGCGGGTCCAGTCCGAGACGATCCGGTCCAACTCGGCCTGGTTCTCGCCCCGGGCGGCGTGGGTGGCGTAGCGGGGGTCTGCCGCCAGGTCCTCGCGACCCATGGTGCCGGCCAGCCGGGCGAAGACCGCATCGCCATTGCCGCCGATCAGCAGGCTCTCGCCATTGGCGCAGGGATAGACGTTGGATGGGGCGATCCCCGGCAGGATGGAGCCCGAGCGCTCGCGGACATAGCCGGTCAGGTCGTATTCGGTGACCAGGTTCTCCATCACCGAGAGGACGCTCTCGTAGAGGGCCGCGTCGATCATCTGGCCCCGGCCCGTCCGCTCGCGGTGGTGCAGGGCCATCATGACGCCGATCACGGCGTGCAGGGCGGTGAGGCTGTCGCCGATCGAGATGCCGGCCCGGGCCGGCGGCCGGTCGGGCTCGCCGGTGACGTACCGCAGGCCGCCCATGGCCTCGCCGATCAGGCCGTAGCCGGCCCTCTGCGAATAGGGTCCCGTCTGGCCGAAGCCGGAGACCCGGGCCATGACCAGGCGGGGATTGCGGGCGGCCAGGACCTCGTAGCCCATGCCCCACTTCTCCAGGGCGCCGGGGCGGAAGTTCTCGATCAGGACGTCGGCCTGGTCGATGAGGGCCAGGGCCAGTTCGCGGGCTTCGGGCTGGCGCAGGTCCAGGGCGACCGAGCGCTTGTTGCGCCCGATCACCGGCCACCAGGGCGACAGGCCCTTGGGCAGGGACCGGCCCCACTGGCGCATGGGATCGCCCTTGCCCGGGTCCTCGATCTTGACCACGTCGGCGCCGAAGTCGCCCAGCACCTGGCCGCAGAAGGGCCCCGCGATCAGGGTGCCCATCTCCACGACCCGCAGGTCGGAAAGAGGGCCTTTCGGCGCGTGATCGGGCATGTCGCTCTCCGGTTCCGGGCGGCCGACCTAGGCCGCAGGCCGCCGCCGCTGTCAATCGCCTGTGCTCTGGGGTTTTCCTTCCGCCCCGACGGGCGTATGCCCGCGTGTATGACCCGCTACGTCCATGCGCCGCCGCCGGCGGTTCTCCTGCCTGTCGTAGGCTCCGACGCCCTCTTCCCGGTCCGTCGTGTTCTCTGTGTGGGCCGGAACTACGCCGCCCACCGGCGCGAAATGGGCGGCGATGACCGGGACCCGCCCTTCTTCTTCGCCAAGCCGGCGGACGCCATAGTCCCCCCGGGGGGCGCGGTTCCCTTTCCGCCGGCCACCACCAACCTCCACCATGAGATCGAACTCGTCGTCGCCCTGAAGTCGGGAGGTTCCGATATCCCGGTCGGGCGGGCTCTTGAGGCCGTCTTCGGCTACGCCGTCGGCGTCGACCTGACCCGCCGGGACCTGCAGGCCCTGGCCAAGGACAAGGGCCAGCCCTGGGAGGCCGCCAAGGGCTTCGACGCCTCTGGCCCCGTCTCGGCGATCCGGCCCTGGTCGGAGGCCCCGCCCCAGGGCGCCATCCGCCTCTCTGTCAACGGCGCGGTCCGCCAGGACGCCGTCGTGGCGGACATGATCTGGGACGTCGCCGAGATCATTTCCGAGGCCTCCCGCCTTTGGACGCTGAAGCCTGGCGACCTGTTCTTCACGGGGACGCCGGAAGGAGTCGGTGTTCTCCAGCGCGGCGACCGGATCGAGAGCGAGGTCGAGGGCGTCGGCTCTCTGTCCTTTCAGCTGGAGTGACCATCATTGACCCTCACCCTCTACAACTTCTGGGCCGCCACGGCGCCCTACCGAGTCCGGATCGGCCTCGCCCTGAAGGGGCTGGAGTTCGACACCGTCCCCGTCGACCTTCGGGCTGGCGACCAGCATGGCGAGGCTTATCGCTCCCGAAATCCGCAGGGCCTGGCGCCGGCCCTCGAGACAGGGGGCGGGGAGCTCCTTACCCAGAGCCTGGCCATCCTGGAATGGCTGGAGGAGACCTACCCCGAGCCCGCGCTCCTGCCGGCCGATCCCCTTGGACGGGCGCACGTGCGCGCCATGGCGAACATCGTGGCCTGCGACATTCATCCGCTGAACAACGTCCGCGTCCAAAGGGCCCTGGAGGGCCTGGGCGTCTCACGCGATGACGTCACGGCCTGGTGCGCCCGCTGGGTGGGCGACGGGTTCGACGCCCTTGAGATTCTGGTCAACCGGCATGGCGGGGGGTTCGCCTTTGGGGCGACGCCGACCCTCGCCGACTGTCTCCTGATCCCGCAGGTCTACGCCGCTGCGCGCTACGACCTCGACATGTCACGCTGGCCGGCCCTCAAGGCGGTCGCCGAGCATGCCGCCGGTCATCCAGCTTTCGAGGCCGCCCATCCCCGGAACCAGCCGGGAGCCCCGAAGGCCTGAATGCTGGAGGATCTTAAGGCCAATAACCGCAGGTGGGCCGCCGCCAAGCTGTCCGTCGATCCCGGCTTCTTCCAGCGCCTGGCCGGCCAGCAGAGCCCGGAGTATCTGTGGATTGGCTGTTCCGACAGCCGGGTGCCGGCAAACGAGATCGTGGGCCTCGATCCGGGCGAGCTCTTCGTGCACCGCAATGTGGCCAATCTCGCTCCACCCCAGGACGCCAACTACCTCTCGGTCCTGCAGTTCGCCGTGGATGTCCTGAGGGTCCACCACATCATGGTTGTGGGTCACTACGGCTGCCACGGAATTGCAGCTGCCGTCGACGGCAAGCGGCGGGGCCTTGTCGACCACTGGCTTCACCCGATCCGGGAGACCTACGCCGAGAACCGGGGCGAACTCGAGGCCCTCGAGGCCGGCCCGCGCCTGGACCGTCTCTGCGAACTGAACGTCATCCGCCAGGTCCGCAACGTCGCCTCCGACGTCTTCGTTCAGGACGCCTGGGCGCGGGGACAGGATCTCAGCGTGCACGGCTGGATCTACGCCATCCACGATGGTCTGCTGACCGACCTGTCGGTGACCGTGTCGGACGCCGCCGGCCTGGAAGCCCTCCAGCCCGGGGTCAGGCCAGCTTGATCTCCCTCAGCCTCTGCTGAAGGAAGGCGTCGGCGGTGATCGGTTCGGGGAAGGAGTCAGGCCGCTCCGGCGTGATGCAGCCGGGCAGGGTGCGGACCTCGAAGTCCGGCCGGAAGTGCAGGAAGAAGGGGGTCGAGTAGCGCGATACGCCCCGCCGCTCCGGCGCCGGGTTGACCACCCGGTGGATGGTCGAGGGCAGAACCCGGTTGCTCAGCCGCTCCAGCATGTCGCCGATGTTGCAGACCAAGGATCCGGCCGGCGGGTTCACGGCGATCCAGCGGCCGTCATGATCGAGGACCTCCAGCCCCGCCTCCTCGGCGCCAAGCAGCAGCGTAATGACGTTGATATCCCCATGCGCTCCGGCCCGGATGTTCGGCCCGTCCGGCGGGACCGGCGGATAATGCAGGAGGCGCAGGATGGAGTTGCCGTCCCGGACCGGGTCGTCAAACCAGTGGCGGTCAAGGCCCAGGTAGACCGCCAGGGCCTGCAGCACCCTCAGGCCGAAGTCCTCCAGGGCGTGGAAGAGCCAGGACACCTCCTCGCGGAAGGCGGGGATATCGGCGGGCCAGACATTGGGCGGCATGACCGGGGCGTAGGGGTGCCCCTTCGGAAGATCCCGGCCCACATGCCAGAACTCCTTCAGGTCGAAGTGCTGGGAGTCCTTGGCGGTCTCGACTCCGAAGGGGGTGTAGCCGCGCTGACCCCCGACGCCGGTCACGTAGCGGCGCTTCACCGCCTCCGGCAGGGCGAAGAAGGCGCGGGAGGCCTCCAGCGCCCGGTCGATCCTGGGCAGGTCCAGGTCGTGGTGGGCGATGACGCAGAAACCGTACCGGACGAAGCTGTCGCCCAGACGTCGGGAAAAGCCCTCGAAGTCGGCGGACCAGTCGTTGAAATCCACCGGCGGAAGGCCGGGAGGGGCGGGGCTCTGGCTCATATTCGCCTCCTACACCGGGGCGAGGCTCCGCGCCAATCCGGAGGGTCGCCAGGGCATCCGGGACGTTTTCAAATGCTGCAATGCAGCGTAGGGTGATCTCATGGCGACCAAGATTCAATCCGATGCAGCCTCCGCCCTCACCGGCCTGTTGTTTGACGGCATGACGGTCATGGCCGGGGGCTTCGGCCTCTGCGGCATTCCCGAAAACCTCATCCTGGCCATCCGCGAGTCCGGAGTGAAGGACCTGACCGTGGTCTCGAATAACTGCGGGGTCGACGGCTTCGGCCTTGGACTGCTGCTCGAGAACGGCCAGATCCGCAAGATGATCAGCTCCTATGTCGGTGAGAACGAGCTGTTCGAGCGGCTCTACATCGAGGGAAGGCTGGAGGTGGAGTTCACCCCCCAGGGCACCCTGGCCGAGCGCATCCGCGCTGGCGGCGCCGGCATCCCGGCCTTCTACACCCGCACCGGCGTGGGCACGGTGGTGGCCGAGGGCAAGGAGACCCGCGAGTTCGACGGCGAGACCTACCTGATGGAGCGGGCGCTGAAGGCCGACCTGTCCATCGTCAAGGCCTGGAAGGGCGACGCCGAAGGCAATCTGATCTACCGGAAGACCGCGCGGAACTTCAATCCGATGATGGCCACGGCCGGCCGGGTCTGCGTGGCCGAGGTCGAGACCCTGGTTCCGACCGGAGCCCTCGACAAGGACATGATCCACACGCCGGGGGTCTACGTGCACCGGATCCTTCAGGGCCCGGCCTACGAAAAGCGCATCGAGCGCCTGACCACCCGTCCCCGCAGCGAGAAGGCGAGCGCCTGATGCCCTGGACCCGCGATGACATGACCGCCCGGGCGGCGCGCGAGCTGAAGGACGGCTTCTACGTCAACCTCGGCATCGGCATTCCGACCCTGGTGGCCAATCACATCCCCCCCGGCATGCAGGTCACCCTGCAGTCCGAGAACGGCATGCTGGGCATGGGCCCCTATCCCTTCGAGGGCGAGGAAGACCCGGACCTGGTCAATGCCGGCAAGATGACCATCAGCGAGCTCGACTCCTCATCGTATTTCAGCAGCGCCGAGTCCTTCGCCATGATCCGCGGCGGGCATATCGACCTGTCGGTCCTGGGCGCCATGCAGGTGGCGGCCAATGGCGACCTGGCGAATTGGATGGTCCCCGGCAAGATGGTCAAGGGCATGGGCGGCGCCATGGACCTGGTGGCGGGCGTCAAGCGCGTCATCGTGGTCATGGAGCACTGCGAGAAATCGGGGCGCTCCAAGCTGGTGCGCGAGTGCACCCTGCCCCTGACGGGCAAGGGGGTGGTGGATCTCCTGATTACCGACCTCGGGGTCTTCGAGATCAACCGGGGCCGCGGCGCCGTCAGGCTTGTGGAGCTGGCCCCCGGCGTTACCCTTGAAGAGGTCCGGGCCCGGACCGAGGCGGCCTTCGTCACCGACCTGGTCTGATCCGGCCCGACGCAAAGGAGTTGCGCCCATGATGCGTGTCTTCCTGTCCATGTGCCTGGTCCTGTTGGTCGGCGCTGCGGCGCCCGCCGCTTCCACCCCGCCCAAGGGCTCGAACCTGCGGACCTCAGTCTTTGCGGGCGGCTGCTTCTGGTCCGCCGAGCATGACATGGAGGGCGTCCGCGGCGTGGTCGACGTGGTGGTCGGCTACTCGGGAGGGTCGAAACGCAATCCCACCTACGAGAACCACGAGGGCCACCTGGAGGCCATCCGGGTGACCTGGGATCCGGCCCGCACGACCTACCCGGACCTGGTCGCCGCCTTCTTCCGGAACATCGATCCCACGGATCCCAACGGCCAGATCTGTGACATCGGCCCCAGCTACCGCACGGCGGTCTTTGTCGAGACCGACGCCGAGAAGCGCGTCGCCGAACAGGTCAAGGCCGACGTCGCCCGCCAGATCCGCCGGCCGGTCGCCACCCGAATCCTGCCGCGCTCGACCTTCTGGGTGGGCGAGGGCTACCATCAGGACTACGCGGTCAAGAATCCCGGCCACTACAAGCGTTACCGTATCGGCTGCGGCCGCGACGCCCGCATCCGGGCGGTCTGGGCCGGGCGCGGTTGAGGGGCGCCCGTTACGCGGGCACACCGGGCTTTAAGCGTGGCGTTTTTGCAGCAGTCCGACCTGTGAATCCGACTGTTAAAAAACCGTCACCCAAATTGTGACATTCCGCGCTATACGCACGCCCGACCGGTCGGGGCAGGCTGCAGGCCGGATTGATCCGATGGAGGGGTATCCATGATGTCCACGAGAATGCTCGCCCGCAGTACGGCGGTGGCCGCCCTGATGTGCGCCATGGCCGCTCCGGCCTTCGCCCAGGAAACCACCAGCGCCATCCGCGGCC
>NZ_JADBZL010000110.1:0-11277 GCF_020402505.1 Phenylobacterium sp.
CCGGGCCGGGCCCTCGACCCTGCCCACGGCGACGATGCGGTCGCCCTGGATCCCGATGTCCGCGACGGCGGGAGTCGCGCCCGTCCCGTCTACGACCGTTCCGCCCCGGATGATCAGGTCCAGCATGTCCATGTCTTCCCAAATGAGCGCCGGCCTTTGGCCAGCTTTCCAGTTGACATGAGTGTAGGGCCGAAACCCGATGGGTTTCCAGTCCCGACCCGACGTCAGCCCGGAGGCTGACCCGACTACTGCCGGCGGAGCGCCGCTTCGAGGCTGGCCTGCGGATCGGTCTGCTGGTCATCCCCGAGCTCCACCTCGATCCGGTTGAGGACGCCGGTGAAGGGGAAGGGCGCCACGAAGTCTGACACCGCGGGTTTGGGCGCCCGGCCGATCTCCATGCCGATGAAGGAGGCCTGGGCCCGGTAGGTCTGCGGCAGCACCGCCGAGCCGCAGGGCTCATCGTCGATCCGCAGCTCGCCCTCGGCGGTGTACTCGCCGGTCTTGCGCACCACCCAGCTGAGGGTGTGGCGGCCTGGCGGCACGGGCCGGTCCGATCGCGCCACATAGTGCCGGTTGACGAAGTTGTAGTCGTGGATGAGCCGTCCGTCCTTCAGATAGAGGGCGTAGCCGCCGCACCAGTCGCCCTGGGCGATCAGAACGCCCTCGGCGCCGCCCTCCGGGATCTCGACATGGGCGTCGATCCGGTAGGACCGGTTGCGGATGTCGGGGGCCGCCGCCTGCGGGATGCGCCCGCCGCCGGTCTGGAGCACCCAGCGCCGGCGGGACGCCACGCTGTGCGGGTTGGAGCTGACGAAGCGGTTCAGGGTGTCGTCCAGGGGCAGGACGTTGCAGGCCCCGGCCTCGGAGAACCAGCGCGCGATCATGGCCTGGAGTCGCGCTGGCTCCTGCCCGGCCAGGTCGTGCATTTCGTTGAAGTCCTGGTCCAGGTGGTACAGCTCCCACTGGTCGGCGTCGAAGGCGGTCCCGGGCTTGTGCCAGGTCACCGCCTTCCAGCCCTCATGCCAGATGCCCCGGTGCCCCAGCATCTCGAAATACTGGGTGCGCTTTTGCGTCGGCTGGTCCGGATCGCCGAAGGAATAGGCGATGCTAGTGCCTTCGATGGGCTGCTGGATGACGCCGTTGATCTCAGCTGGCGGCGCGACGCCGATTGCCTCGAGCACGGTGGGGGCGATGTCGCACACATGGTGGAACTGGTGTCGCACGCCCCCGCCCTGCGGGATTCCGGCCGGCCAGTGCACGATGAGCGGGTCGCGCACCCCCCCGCCGTGGGTGTTCTGCTTGTAGCGCTTGAGCGGGGTGTTGCCGGCCATCGCCCAGCCCAGGGGGTAGTTGTTGTTCAGGTGGGCCTCGCCGATGGCCTCGATGTGCTCCAGGTTCTCGGCCAGGGTGTCGCGGACGCCGTTGAAATAGCGCAGGGCGTTGACCGTGCCGAAGGGCGAGCCCTCCTGGCTGGCGCCATTGTCCGAGATCAGGGTGATCAGGGTGTTCTCCAGGCAGCCCTGCTCGCGCAGCCAGTCGACCAGCCGGCCCACCTGCAGGTCGGCGTGTTCGAGCATGCCGGCGAAGGCGGCCTGCAGCCGCACCGCCAGCCGCCGTTCGTCGTCGCTCAGGGCGTCCCAGGCCTTCACCCCCGGATTGCGCTCGGGCAGCACGGCGTCGGCGGGAACCAGGCCCAGGGCCTTCTGGCGGGCGAGGCGGTCGGCGCGGGTGGCGTCCCAGCCCTTGGCGAAGACCGACTCATAGCGGTCGATGAAGGCCTTCGGCGCGTGGTGCGGGGCATGCTGGGCGCCCAGGCACATGTAGAGGAAGAAGGGCTTCTCGGGCGTGATGGCGCGCTGGGCGCGGATGAAGCCGATCGACTGGTCGACGATGTCCTCCGAGAGGTGATAGCCCTCGTGGTCGGGCGCCTCGATGTGATGGTTGTCCAGCACCAGCTCGGGGTGCCACTGGCTGGTCTCGCCCTCGAGGAAGCCGTAGTACCGGTCGAAGCCGCGCTGCAGGGGCCACTGGTCGAAGGGACCGGCCTGCGAGGTCTCGAAGGTGGGTGTCAGGTGCCACTTGCCGGTCGCGAAGGTGTTGTACCCGGCCGGGCGCAGCATCTCGGCCAGGGTGCCGGCGCTGCGGGCGATGCGCCCCCGCATGCCCGGGAATCCCAGGTCCCAATCCGCTAGCCCGCCCATGCCCACGGAGTGATGGTTTCGACCCGTCAGGAGTGAGGCGCGGGTGGGCGAGCACAGAGCCGCAGTATGGAAGTTGGTGTAGCGAAGGCCATGGGCCGCCAGGGCGTCGATGTTCGGCGTGGCGATCTCGGAGCCATAGCAACCCAGATCGGCGAAACCGAGGTCATCGAAGACGATGCAGACCACATTGGGCGCGCCGGGCGGGGCCCTGGCCGGCTCAGGCCAGTGGGGACGGGACTCGCTGGCGGTCAGGCCCAGGTCGTTGCGGCCGGAAGGCGGACTCATGCGGTCTCCTTTGCTGGAGGACGGTTCGCGAAAGGGCTGTTCCGCAAGGCCGTCGCCTGGGGGGGAGGTTTGGACCGCAGGGTCCCTTCGACCAGAGACTAGCGGCCGAGGTCGCGGATCAGGGAGTCCCAGTGCGTGAGCGCTCCCGGGATGGCGGCGAGGGGCGCCCGCTCGTTCAGACCATGGGCATAGGTTTCGCCCGCTTTGGCGAACAGGCCGGAGACGCCGTAGCTGGGAACACCCGCCGCACGGTAATGCATGCTGTCGGTCGCGCCCGACGATTGGGCCGGAACGATTTCCAGGCCGGGGTGGACAGCGTGCACCGCCCGCGTCACGGCCTTGACGACATCCGGTCGCAGGGGTGAGGGCGGACTGTCGATGGATCCGTCGTCGTTTCGGGTGACGGACAGGCTCGGCTCGGCCAGGACCTCGACAAGGGTCTTGCGGACCGCTTCCGAAGACACGCCCGGGAAGATCCGGCAGTTGACGTTCGCTTCGGCCCTTTGCGGCAGGGCGTTGGTCGCGTGGCCGCCACTGACCATCGTGGCCACGCAGGTGGTCCGCAGATACGGCGCCCAGGTGGTGCTCGAGGACAGGCGTTCCGCAGCTTCGGCATCCGAGGGATCGGCGGCGAACCGGCGCAGGGCCTCGCCCACCGGGCCCTCCATCTTCCGACCGCTGGCCGCCAGCGAGGCGCGGGTGATCTCGTTCGACTGGACAGGGAAGCGATAGGCCTCCAGGCGCTCCAGCGCCCGGGCCAGACTGTAGATGGGATTGCCCGGGGTCGGACGGCTGGAATGGCCACCCGGATCGGTGGCCCTCAGAGTGAAATCCGCGTAGGTCTTTTCAGCGCCCTGGATGCCGTAGGACAGGGCCTTGCCAGCGGGATCGAGGTCGCCGCCGCCGGCGTCCGAGTTCAGGACCAGGTCCGCGTGCTTCAATCGCTGGGCGAGGATGGCGCTGCTGCGCATCTGGGTCTCTTCGTCCCCGGACAGGGCCAGTATGACGTCCCGGTTCGGTCGCCAGTTCTGGGCCCTCAGCCGGGCCAGGGTGGTCACGACCATGGAGATGTCGAACTTGTTGTCCGTCGCTCCGCGACCGAAAACATAGCCGTTCTCAACCACCGGGGTGAAGGGGTCGCGCGTCCAGTCCTCGGCGCGGGCCTCGACGACGTCTATGTGTCCGGAGATGACCAGGGGCTTTCGGGCGGGATCGCGCCCGGGCAGCCGGGCGATGAGGATGGCGGTCCCGGCCACGGGTTCCACGGCGATGTCCTCGGGGCGGTAGCCCGCTTCGACGAGGACGCTCTTGATCCAGCCGGCGTAGGCCAGCATGGGCTCCTGGCCGGCGCTGGCCGTGGTGCGGTGGCTGATGCTGGTCTTGAGAATCTCCAGCGCCCGGTCGCGGTCGGCCGGACCCGGGGGCGCCGCAGCGGCGGGAAGGGCGAGGAGGAGGACGGCGGCGAGGGCAAGGGCGCGCATGGGAGCATCCGGCGGATGTGGAGAACGACCCCTGAATAGAGCCCGAATCCGGACTTGTCAGCCGTCCAGGATGGCCCTGGCGCGGCGGAAGACATCCTCGAACATCGCAGGGGTCAACCGCCCGGTGTTCGTGTTCAGGCGCGAGCAGTGATAGCTGTTCAGCACCCGGTAGGCGCCGGCGGTGAACTCCGATCCATGGCCGGAGACCCCCGCAGCGGCCGGAAGTCCCAGCGCTCTGAGAAGGTTGCGCCGGGCGACATCACCGAGGGTGACTACGACCTCCAGGCGGGGCAGGGCGGCGAGCCGGGCCGCCAGGAAGGGTCGGCAGGCGGCCTCCTCCGACGTTTCCGGGCGGTTCCCGGGCGGGGCGCAGCGCACCGCGTTCGAGATCATGCAGTCGACGAGGGAGAGGCTGTCGTCGGGCCTGGCGTCGTATCTGCCCCTGGCGAAGCCGGTCTTCAGAAGGGTTTCGAAAAGCATCACCCCGGCGTGGTCACCGGTGAAGGGACGCCCCGTCCGGTTGGCCCCGGTTCGGCCGGGCGCGAGGCCCAGGACGAGGAGCCGGGCCTGGTCATCACCGAAGGAGGGCGCAGGGCCGTTCCACCAGTCCGGGTTCCGGGTCCGGTTCTCCCTCCGGTAGGCGACGAGGCGCGGACACAGGCCGCAGTCCCGGCCCGGCTCAGGACTCGCCGCCGGAGCGGTCGCCGGCAAGGTCAGGTGTCCTCGGCATCACGTTCGGCGCCCATCCGGCTTTCCTGCAGGAAGCGGGGCAGGCGGGACGGACGGCCAATGATGTCGGCGAGGTCAGCCAGGTCGATGAAGGAGTCCGCCTGCCGGCGGAGGTCGTCTGAGGCCATGGGCGGCTGCGACTTGACCGTGGAGACGACGGTCACCCGGGCGCCGCGACGCTGGACAGCCTCAAGCAGGACCCGGAAGTCGCCGTCGCCGGAAAACAACACCATATGGTCGGCATGCGCGCTCATCTCCATCATGTCGACGGCGATCTCGACATCCATGTCGCCGCGCCAGCGCTTGCGTCCCTGGGAGTCGGTGTATTCACGAGCAGGCTTGGTGACCAGGCGGAAGCCGTTGTAATCGAGCCAGTCCACGAGGGGCCGGATCGGAGAGTACTCCTGATCCTCGACCAGCGCGGTGTAGTAGTAGGCCCTGATGAGCACTCCACGCTTGCGGAACTCGTCGAGGAGCTTGCGATAGTCGATATCGAAGCCAAGTCCCTTGGCGGCGGAATAGAGGTTGGCCCCGTCAATGAAGAGCGCCAGCCGGTCGGTAGGGTAGAAGGTCATTGAGTCAGGATTTTCCGGAGTCCGGCGTCGGCGCGAGGCGGCCCGCACGGGCGGTTGTCGCGCTGGGGTCCAATCTTTCCGGCGACCATGCGTCGCCGGTGGATTTGCTCGAGGCCGCTCTCTCTTTCTTTTCGGAGGCAGGATTGCCGATCTTGCGCCGGTCGTGCTGGTGGACGTCCTCCGCCTGGCCCGACCCGTCCGCCAATGAGTATCGCAACGGGGTCGCCATTGTCGAGGCGACGATGGACCCCGGCGCCATGATTGGGCGGCTGCTAGAGATCGAGTCCCGGTTCGGCCGGCGTCGCTCCGCCCGGAACGCCGACCGGACTCTCGATCTCGACCTGATCGATCACGGAGGATGCATTCTGGACTCTCCCGAACTTACCCTGCCGCACCCCCGTGCCCACGACCGGCGTTTCGTCATGGGCCCCCTCGCCGAGATCGCGCCGGACTGGCGCCATCCGCGTCTGGGCCGCACCGCCGCCTCCCTCGCCGCGGAGGCCGTCGTCGGGCGTGACGCGAGGCCGACCCCATGACCCGTCTGTCCAGGGGACTGGCGCAGGGCGCTTCGATCGTGCAGGAGTCTCAACTTGAAGAGGGAGCGGGCGGCGCCTCATCGTCGCCCGGGGGGAACCGGTTGGCCTATCGGCTCGTCATCTTTGACTTCGATGGAACCCTGGCGGACAGCGCCGACTGGTTCATCAGCATGACAAACGAGGTCGCGCGCCGGTTCCGTTTCCGGCAGATCAGCGACGATGAAGTCGCCATGCTGCGGGGGCGGTCAAGCCGTGAGGTGGTGGCGTACATGCGTGTACCTGCCTGGAAAATGCCCTTCATCGCGAGGCATACCCGCCGTCTGGTATCGGAGAACACCTCGGAGATTCCGCTGTTCCCGGAATCCCCGGACCTTATCCGGCGGCTGCATGCAGCCGGGGTTGTCCTCGCCCTGGTCAGCTCCAACTCCGAAGCCAATGTCCGAAAGATCCTGGGACCGGACCTGGCGGCCTGTATCGACCACTTCGCCTGCGGCGCCTCGATGTTCGGGAAGTCCCCGAAATTCCGCAAGGTGATCCGTAAGGTCGGCGCCCGGCATGGCGAGGTCCTGTCGATCGGCGACGAGACCCGGGACATTGAGGCCGCCTCCCGCACCGGGATCGATTCCGGGGCGGTGACCTGGGGTTATGCGCGCCCGGAGATCCTGAAGGCGCACCGTCCGACCTTCCTGTTCAACACCATGGAAGAGATCACCCGAACGATTCTCGAGCGTCGCTGAAGCTGCCGCTACAGTTCATGCGGCGTTGCACAATCGGTGCCGAGGCTCTATGAGAAACGGTTCCGTTCGCCCGTCGAGGTAGCCATGGCCCGCGTCACCGTCGAAGATTGCATCCAGAGAGTTCCGAACCGTTTCAGCCTCGTGCTGTTGGCGGCCCATCGGGCGCGGGGCATTTCGTCGGGATCTCCCCTCCTGGTGGACCGCGACAACGACAAGAACCCCGTCGTCGCGCTTCGCGAGCTTGCTGAGGACGTGGTCGATCCCGAGGAGCTGAAGGAAGGTCTCATCAGCACCCTGCAGCGGGTGGACGAGCGCTCCGAGGCCGAGGAAGAGGCCGAGACTCTCGCCCTGCTGGCCGATCCGACCCACATGCAGATGAGCGAGCTCGAGCTGGTTCGCGCCCTGCAGAGCGACCGCGATGGCGGTCAGGAAGAGCGCTACTGAGCCCCGACGCGCCAGCGGAAGGATCGCCTGCGGCGCAGGCCCCGGTCTTCGAGACCCCGGCCCCCCAGGCGGGGGTCCTACTCGCCCCGTCATCCGCAGAGCCGGCGCCCCGCCGCGCCATGCTGCGGCAGTACGAACTGATCGAGAAGGTCCGCTCCTACGATCCCAGCGCCGACGAGGCCATCCTCAACCGCGCCTATGTCTACGCCATGCGCATGCACGGCTCCCAGAAGCGTGCCTCCGGCGATCCCTACTTCGCCCATCCGATCCAGGTGGCGGGGATCCTCACCGAATACCGCATGGACGCGGCGACCATCATCACCGCCCTCCTGCATGACACCGTCGAGGATACGGAAGCGACTTCCGCCGAGATCGGTCGCCTGTTCGGCGAGGAGATCGCCGAACTGGTCGAGGGTGTCACCAAGCTCACCAAGCTGGAGCTGAACAGCGAGCACACCCGGCAGGCCGAGAACCTTCGGAAGTTCATCCTCGCCATCTCGAAGGATGTGCGGGTCCTGTTGGTCAAGCTGGCCGACCGGCTGCACAACATGCGAACCCTCCAGCACATCAAGGCGCCGGCCAAGCGCGAGCGGATCGCGCGCGAGACCCTGGACATCTACGCCCCGCTCGCCCGGTCCATCGGCTGCCACCGGATCTGCTCGGAGCTGGAGGAACTCGCCTTCACCCACCTCAACCCCCTGGCCCGGGACGCCATCATCCGGAGATTGGCGGCGCTCAGGAACGAACAGGGCGGAGCGGTGGCCCTTGTTTCCCAGGAAATCGTCAGCCGGCTGGAGGCCGCCGGCATTCCCAGCCGGGTCTTCGGGCGGGAGAAGAACCCCTATTCGATCTGGCGGAAGCTTCAGCGCAAGTCGATCGGCTTTTCCCAGCTATCAGACATCTACGCCTTCCGGGTGATCGTCGACACCGAGGAAGACTGCTATCGCGCCCTGGGCGTCGCCCACCGGGCCTGGCCCTCCGTACCCGACCGCTTCAAGGACTACATCTCGACCCCCAAGCGGAACAACTACCGCTCCCTGCACACCACAGTCGTGGGCCCGCGGGGCATGCGCATCGAGATGCAGATCCGGACCGAATCCATGGACCGGATCGCCGAGGAGGGGGTGGCCGCCCACTGGCGCTACAAGGACGCCTCCTACGGCTTTGACGCCGAACATCAGGCCGAGCAGGGCGGGCGCGATCCCCTCGTGAACCTGAGGCATCTCGTTCAGGTGCTGGAGCATGGCGGGGACGTCGAGGAACTGGTGGAGCACGCCAAGCTCGAGATGTACCTCGACCAGACCTTCGTCTTCACGCCGAAGGGCCGGCTGGTCAGCCTGCCTCGGGGCGGCCTGCCCCTCGACTTCGCCTACGCCCTGCATACCGACATCGGCGACACCTGCATCGGGGTGAAGATCAACGGCGAACCCCGGCCCCTGCGTACGCCCCTCCAGAACGGGGACGTGGTGGAGGTGGTCCGCGGGCCCAAGCCCGTGGTTCCCGCCGACTGGCGTTCGCTGACGGTCACCGGTCGCGCCCGGTCGGCGATCCGGCGGCATATCCGCCAGACCGAGAAGGAAGAGTTCACGCGCCTGGGCCGCGCCGCCCTGGACCAGACCTTCAGCCGGGCCGGGAAGTCCCGGAGCGAGGTGTCGCTGACGCCCGCCCTGGAGCGTCTCGCGGTCGCCTCCGAGGACGACCTGTTCGAGCGCGTCGGTCGCGGGCGCGTGGCGCCGGCCGAGGTGCTGGACATCCTTTTCCCGCGCCTCGAAGCCTCCGCCCGGGAGGCGGCGGTGGCCGTCCGGCGGATCGAAGGCGGGGCCGGCGCCCGGCTCTATGTCCGCGGCAGCGGCCTGACTCCGGGGGTCAGCCTTCACTTCGGGCCCTGCTGCACCCCGGTCCCGGGTGATCGCATTGTGGGCATTCTCGAGGGCGACGGGCAGGGCCTGACGGTCCATACCATCGACTGCGCCGAGCTGGCGGCCTTTGAGGAGAAGGAGGACCTCTGGCGAGACCTGCAGTGGACGCCTGAGGCCGAGCGCGACACCCTGACCCAGTCGCGCCTGACCGCCACCATCCGCAACGCCCCAGGTGTGTTGGGACAAGCGTGCACGACCATCGGCGAGGCCGGCGGCAACATCGTCAACCTACGCATGCACCGCCGGATGACGGACTTCTTCGACGTCGACTTCGACATCGAGGTCAAGGACGCCCGCCACCTGACCAACATCGCCGCGGCCCTGCGGGCCAATCCGGCGATCGAGACTGTGGAACGCTCCAAGCGCGCCGGCTGACGCCGCGTCTCAGGTCGGGTCGACCGTGACCCGGCGCATATGCCGCCGCTGGCCGGAATAGTCGTTGAGGGCGAAATGCCAGACCTGCCGGTTGTCCCAGAAGGCCACCGAGCCCGGCCGCCAGTTGAAGCGGCAGGTATAGCCCTCGTAGCGGCAGAGCTCGAAGAGGAAGTCGAGAAGGGGGCGGGATTCCCGCTTCGTCCAACCCTCGAAGCGCATCGTGAAGGCGGGATTCACGTACAGCGCCTTCCGGCCGGACTCCGGGTGGACCAGGACGACAGGGTGGACGTACTCGCCGACGGCGCCCTCGGCCTCCGTGACGCTCATGGAGGCGCGCTTCTGGGCGGAGTGACCCTGGGGGGAGTACTCCCGGCCGGCCGAGTGTACCGCCCGGAGCCCCTCCAGCGTGGCCTTCATTCCGGGCGACAGGGCCTCGTAGGCGGCGACCTGGCTCGAAAACAGGGTGTCCCCGCCCCAATCCGGCAGCTCCACAGCGTACAGGATGGAGCCGATGGCGGGACGCTCCAGGAACGACATGTCCGAATGCCAGCCGCCTCCGAAGTTGGTTTTGTCGGCAGGCTCCTTGATGACCTCCATCACCTCCGGATGGCTTTCCATCCCCTTCACATAGGGGTGGATGTTCAGCGGCCCGAAGCACCGGCCAAAGGCGACCTGGCGTTCAGGCGTCAGGCGCTGGTCGCGAAAGAAGATGACCTGATGTTCGACCAGGGCGGCCCGGATTCCGGCGATCACCTCGTCGGGCAGGTCCTGCGAAAGGTCGACGCCGGAGATTTCGGCGCCCAGCGCCCCGGCGACCCTGCGGATGGTCAGGCTCATTTGGTCCTCCCTCAGACGGCCGCGCACCTTGCCCTCAAGCGCGAGGCTTGCAAAGCCGGAGGAAAGCCGCTTTCTCGGCCCCGGCGCGGGGAGGGCGCGACATGACCGCATTGCCCTGGCGCCACGCCCTCCTCGCCCTCGCCGTCGTGGCGGTCTGGGGGACAAACTTCGCCGTCATCAAGTCGGCCCTGGCGCACCTTCCCCCCTTCACCTTCGCCAGCCTGCGCTTCCTCTTCGCCTTCCTGCCGGCGGCCTTCTTCCTCAAGCGGCCGAATGTCCCCTGGCGCAACCTCGCCGCCTACGGCGTGCTGATCGGGGTCGGGCAGTTCGGCGTGCTGTACTTTGCCATGGACGGCCAGATTTCACCGGGCCTCGCTTCCCTGGTCGTTCAGAGTCAGGTCTTTTTCACGATCGGTCTGGCGATCTGGCTTCGAGGAGAGAGACTGAACCTGCGACAGGGGCTCGCCCTGGTCCTCGCGGCTGCGGGCCTGGCTCTGATCCTGGTCAATGTGGACGCCGTGACCACACCGACCGGGCTGGCGCTGGTGCTCTTCGCCGCCCTGAGCTGGGCCCTGGGGAACATGGTCCAGAGGGCGACGCCTGAGGCGCCCAGCCTGGCCTTCGTAGTCTGGGCCAGTCTGTTTTCGGTACCGCCCCTGCTGCTGCTCGCCCTGATCTTCGAGGGCGCGCCCGTCATGGTCGCTGCAGTCACCACCATGACTCCTGTGGTCTGGGCCGAACTTCTCTACCAGTCCTTCGGCAACACCCTGTTCGGCTATGCGGTCTGGGGCTGGCTCCTGGCCCGGCACCCCGCCGCCGTCGTCTCCCCCTGGGCCCTGCTTGTGCCTGTCTTTGGCCTCACGGCGTCGGCCCTGGCCCTGGGTGAACCCCTGCCGCCCTGGAAGCTCGCCGCCGCCGCCCTCGTCATCGGCGGACTGGCCCTGAACACCCTGCCAGGCCTACGGCTGCAGCGTGACAGGCCCGACGCCGTGGGCTAATCCGGGCCCCCAAGGAGCGCCCCATGAACACCGAACAGGTCCTCGACGAGTTCCGCGCCGCCGGCGCCCTGCGTGAAGGCCACTTCGTGCTCTCGAGCGGCCTGCATTCCGGCGTCTTCCTGCAGAAGAACCTGGTCTTCCAGCATCCTGACCGGACCGA
>NZ_JADBZL010000111.1:0-17316 GCF_020402505.1 Phenylobacterium sp.
GCCGGATCCTGATGGCGACCGTCAAGGGCGACGTCCACGACATCGGCAAGAACATCGTCGGCGTGGTCCTGCAGTGCAACAACTACGAGGTCTTCGACCTGGGCGTCATGGTCCCGGCCGACCGCATCCTCGACGAGGCCGAACGCCTGAAGGTGGACATGGTCGGCCTGTCTGGCCTGATCACCCCCAGCCTGGACGAGATGGTCTTCGTGGCCTCGGAGATGGAGCGGCGCGGCTTCCGCATGCCCCTGCTCATCGGCGGCGCCACGACCTCCAAGACCCACACGGCGGTCAAGATCGCCCCGGCCTATCCTTCGGGCTCGACCACCTACGTCCTCGACGCCAGCCGGGCCGTGGGGGTGGTCTCGGCCCTGCTCTCCCCCACCGAGCGCGACCGGTTCACGGCGGAGACCGTCGCCGACTATGCCCGGGTGCGCGAGCAGTTCGCCCGGGGACAGGACAACCGGGGCCGGATGAGCCTGGCCGACGCCCGCCGGCGCGCCTTCGCCACCGACTGGACCAGGACGGTCCCGCCGAAGCCGTCCTTCACGGGCCTGAAGACCTTCGAGGACTGGGACCTGTCGGACCTGGCCGAACACATCGACTGGACGCCCTTCTTCGCCAGCTGGCAGCTCTTCGGCCGCTATCCCGCCATCCTCGAGGACGAGGTGGTCGGTCAGGCGGCGCGGGACCTGTACGCCGACGCCCGGCGGATGCTCGACCGGATGATCCAGGGGCGCTGGCTGACCGCCACGGCGACCGTCGGCTTCTGGCCGGCCCAGGCCGAGGGTGACGACATCCTGGTCTTTGCGGATGAGGCGCGCACCCAGGTCGCCGGCCGCTTCCACACCCTGCGCCAGCAGATGGTGCGCAGCGAGGGCGACCGGGCGAACCTGGCCCTCTCTGACTTCATCGCGCCGGTCGGCGGGCCTCCGGACTGGCTGGGCGGTTTCGCCGTCACCGCCGGCCATGGCGAGATCGAGATGGCCGAGCGGTTCCGCAGGGACGGCGATGACTATTCCGCCATCCTCGCCACCTCCCTGGCCGACCGCCTGGCGGAGGCCCTGGCCGAGGCCCTGCACCGCAGGGTCCGCACCGAGCTCTGGGGCTACGCCCCGGACGAGGTGTTCGACATCGAGTTCCTCATTGGCGAAAGATACCGGGGCATCCGGCCCGCCGCCGGCTATCCGGCCCAGCCGGACCACACCGAGAAGGCCGAGCTCTTCCGCCTGCTGGAAGCCACGCGCCGGACAGGGATCACCCTGACCGAGAGCTTCGCCATGGACCCGCCTTCCAGCGTCTCCGGCCTCTACTTCAGCCATCCCGAAAGCCACTATTTCGGCGTCGGCCGGATCGACCGCGACCAGGTGGAGGACTACGCCCGCCGCAAAGGCTGGGACCTCGCCACGGCCGAACGCTGGCTGGCGCCGATCCTGAACTACGCACCCGGGGGGTGAGAGTTGGGGGCCGGATCGTTCAAAGGGTGTGCACGACAGGCCTAAGTCGATGACCTCTGCTTCCGCGCAAGGGCGACGGCGACAAGATCGTTAATCCACTCGATATCTTCAGGATTGAGCTTTGCGACCATGCGGATCAAACGCATCAGACCATCGTCTCTTTGGGGATCGTCTGTGGGCGCCCCGAGCCCGAAAAACTCCCCAGCTGGGACCTGAAACACCTCTTCGAGCTTCTCAAGGGTTTCAATACTCGGGGCAATTCGACCTCGTTCGAGCCGGTTGATCATTTCGATTGAGCGGCCGGTCAGGGTCGCCAGTTCTTCCTGACACCAGTTACGCAGCTTTCGTTGATGACGGATCGCGTGGCCGACACGTTCCCTGAGCGTGGACATGCTTAAACCGCCGAACTTCGTATCGAGAATCCCGAACGACGGTCGCGCGCATTGCTCGCAAGTAGCAGGGCGTTAAGATGCCGACTCAGCATACAGAGGCATTGAAAATGCTTTTTCGGGTTGCTGATCGTGTCGAGCTGGTGGAACTGGTTGGCTGCGATTGCAGCCGTTTGGCTGCTCAGTTGGGGCCATTCATCGCCAGCCTATGGGATCGGGGATACGGGATCATCCGACCAGTCAAGCGCCGGCTGTACCGCACACGGCGCGATCGTCACCTCGCGGATTTGGATCGTTGCCGGACAGAGCCAAGCGACAACGTTTGGCATGAACCCGAACACGGTTCCGGCGACTTGGAAACCCGACCCGGAAGTGCGAATCTGGGTAGACAGCCCTGAGCAGAGGTCAGGCCAGTGGGAGGTTTATCGCCCAGGCGGCAACTCTGCTCCAAGGGGACAATGGGGCCCGGAACTGCAGCTATCGGTACGATTGCGGCACGACGCTCCGTCAACCCGGCTCTTTATCATCAAGCATGCTCCCGGGCAGACCGGAGCTGCATTCGACCCCCTTGAGAACGACTGGAGCCCTCGGAGCGGGGGCGAGGCGTGGGACCGACTGCAGGGAATGGTCCTGGCGGCGCTGAAGACCTGCGATGGTCGGGTGGATACAATCTTTTGGATGGGTAATCACAGCGATGGGATGAGTCACGAAAAGGCTGACCGCGTCGGCGCCAATATGAAGGCCCTGATCGATCTGAGCCGCTCACAATGGGGGACACAGGTCAACTGGGTGATCGGACTGCCGGATGATACCGCGCCCTATGCGCCAATCGTCCAACGCGAGCTCAGGGCTCTCGCCACCTCAGAGCCGAGGATCGCGACCTTTGAGACCGCCGATTACGAGACCCAGGAAGATGGACTGCATTACAGCGCCAGGTCCGTGAAGCGGCTGGGCGACGACTTCTTCGATGGTTGGAAGGCGCTGCCTTCGGAGAAATAGGTGCTGGAGGCGCTTTGAATCAGACCTGTTGAGCGGGTTTGCGAGCCTATTCACGGACGCCGCCGATTGGATGACAGCAACAGGCGCCCTCGGAGGCCCCCTGCTGGCTGAGCCCACGAGTGTACGCACAACCCTCCTGGCCGCCGCCGCCCTCAGCCTCGTCCTGCCAGTCCTGTGCGCCGCCAGCCCCCTGGCGCGGGCGCGGCTGCCGGCTGGGGGCTGAAACCCGCCGAGCCGATCAGACCGTTTCCGCCAAGGGATACTCCCCGATCAAACGGTCCGCCGGAATCCGCCAGGCCGAATGGAGTTTTCGAACCATGGCGAGGGTCAGGGGCCGCTGGCGCTTGAGCACCTCTGTCGCCCTGTTGCGACCGATCAGGTCACCCAGGTCTCGCAGGGTCCGCCCATTGAGCTCCATCTCCGCGCGAAGCGTATCGACAGGATCCAGGCTCTGCAGGGGCCAGCGATGCGCCTCGTAGGCGTCGACCAGGGTCGCCAGGACGTCCAGGCGGTTGAAGGCCTCGGACCCGGGTTCGGCGTCCCAGAGCCTTTCGATCTCCGCGACAGCGGCCTGGTGATCCTCATCCGTTCGGATCGGAAAGACTTCCATGTCCTGCTCCTCAGAACTGGCTGACCGTCAGCGCGTCGACGGCGTCGTACTGCGCGTGGGTCCCAATGAACTTCACGAAGGCGATCTGTGCATCAAACCTGAAGGCCGCAATCAGCCGATAGCGCCCTCCCGCCACCTCAAATCGCACTCTCTCGGCGTTCAGCACCTTGGCCTTGGAGAAGGCCGACTGCACCTCCGCCGGGCTCGCCCATGATCCCCGGCTGACGATTGACGCCCAATGCTCAAGCGACGCCCGCGCGTCCGGGTGTCGCCCGCCGAAGGCCACGAGGGTTGAGCGTGCGATCAGCCTCACCCGGGCGAGACTAAGGTATTCCCACCCCGGGAACAATCCAATTTCCCATTTCGGGAATTAGATGCCTGCGGCGGCTGACGCCTACCGCGAGAACTTCTGGAACTTGATCCGGTGGGGGATCAGGCTGTCGGCGCCGAGCCGGCGCTTCTTGTCCTCTTCGTAGGCCTCGAAGTTGCCCTCGAACCACTCCACGTGGCTGTCGCCCTCGAAGGCCAGGATGTGGGTGGCCAGGCGGTCGAGGAACCAGCGGTCGTGGCTGATGATCACCGCGCAGCCCGCGAATTCCTCAAGGGCCTCCTCGAGGTTCTGCAGGGTCTCGATGTCCAGGTCGTTGGTCGGCTCGTCGAGGAGGATGACGTTGCCGCCGGTGGTCAGGGTCTTGGCGAGGTGGACGCGGTTGCGCTCACCGCCGGACAGCTGGCCCACCTTCTTCTGCTGGTCGCCGCCCTTGAAGTTGAAGGAGCCCACATAGGCCCGGGTGTTGATCTCGCGTTTGCCGACCGTGAGGATGTCGAGGCCGCCCGAGACTTCCTGCCAGACGGTCTTGTTGGGATCCAGGGCGTCGCGGCTCTGGTCGACATAGGCCAGCTTGACCGTCTCGCCGAGGCGGAAGGTCCCCTCGTCGGGCTGCTCCTGGCCGGTGATGATGCGGAACAGGGTGGACTTGCCGGCCCCGTTGGGCCCGATCACGCCGACGATGCCGTTGGGCGGCAGTTTGAACGAAAGGTCCTTGAAAAGAACCTTGTCGCCATAGGTTTTTGAAAGGTGGGAAGCTTCCAGCACCACATTGCCCAGGCGCGGGCCGGGCGGAATCTGGATCGCGGCGAAGGTCTGGGCCTGGCGGGCGCTCTCCTGCTCGGCGACCATGCGGTCGTAGGCGGCGAGACGGGCCTTGGACTTGGCCTGGCGGGCCTTGGCGCCGGATCGCACCCATTCCAGTTCGCGGGTCATGGCGCGCTGGCGAGCCTCGCTCTCGGACTGCTCCTGGACGATGCGCTTGGTCTTCTGCTCCAGCCAGCCGGAGTAGTTGCCCTCGTAGGGGATGCCCTTTCCGCGGTCGAGCTCCAGGGTCCATTTGGTCACCTGGTCCAGGAAGTAGCGGTCGTGGGTCACCAGGATGACGCAGCCCGGGAAGGCCTCCAGGTGATGCTGCAGCCAGGCCACGCTCTCAGCGTCCAGGTGGTTGGTGGGCTCGTCGAGCAGCAGCATGTCGGGCTTGGACAGGAGCAGGCGCGCCAGGGCCACCCGCCGCTTCTCGCCCCCCGAGAGGTTCTCCACGCCCCAGTCGTCCGGCGGGCAGCGCAGGGCGTCCATGGCCATCTCGACCTTGGAGTCGATGTCCCACATGTCGCCGGCGTCGATCTGTTCCTGGAGGGTGGTCATCTCCTCCATGAGTTCGTCGGTATAGTCCTCGCCCAGTTGGGCGGCGACGTCGTTGAAGCGGGCGACGAGGCGCTTTTCGTCGCACCAGGACTCGACGTTCTGGCGGACGTTGAGGGCGGGATCCAGCTGGGGCTCCTGCTCCAGGTAGCCCATCTTCACGCCGTCGGCGGCCTTGGCCTCGCCGCTGAACTCCTTGTCCAGGCCGGCCATGATCTTGAGCAGGGTCGACTTACCCGAGCCGTTGACCCCGACCACCCCGATCTTGGCGTCGGGATAGAAGGACAGCCAGATGTTCTCGAACACCTTCTTGCCGCCGGGATAGACCTTGGTCAGGCCCTGCATCTGGAAAATGTACTGCTGCGCCATGGGGCTTGCGGGCTCGCGGATCGAGGAATGGGAAGGCCCGCCAGATAGCCCCCCGGCGGGACCGGCGCAATGCCCCCGGGGTCCCACGGAGATGCGCCGGGCAGCAGGGTGGTCTAACCTGCAGCACTTCGCTGGACCCCGTGGGTCTGCTCGCCAGGAGTTCGCCCGTGAGCGACACGGCGTCCGCCGACCCGCCCGTCCTGCGCACGCGGGCGCTCTCGCGGACCTATGGCGACGGGCCAGCGGCCGTCCACGCCCTGCAGGAGATCGAGCTCGAGGTCCAGGAGGGCGAGCTGATCGTCCTGCTCGGGCCCTCGGGATCGGGCAAGTCGACCCTGCTGAACATCCTGGGGGGCCTGGACCGGGCGACCTCCGGCGAGGTCTGGTTCCGGGGCACCAACCTCTCGGGGCTGAACGACCGCGGCCTGACGGACTTCCGCCGCCGGAGCGTGGGCTTCATCTTCCAGTTCTACAACCTGATCCCCAGCCTGACGGCGCGGGAGAATGTCGACCTGGTGCGAGAGATCGCCGACTCGCCGCTGACGGCGGAGGAGGCCCTCGGCCTGGTGGGCCTTGGGGAGCGCATGGACCACTTCCCGGCCCAGCTTTCCGGCGGGGAACAGCAGCGCGTGGCCGTGGCCCGCGCCCTGGCCAAGCGCCCCGCCCTGCTGCTCTGCGACGAGCCCACAGGGGCGCTGGACCTGGAGACGGGAATCCGGGTGCTCGAGGCCCTGGTCGAGATCAACAGCCGCTACGGGTCGACGACTCTGATCGTCACTCACAATGCCGATGTCGCCCGGCTGGGTAGCCGGGTGATCCACTTCCTGGACGGCCGGATCCGCAAGATCGAGACGAACGCCGTCCGGGCCCGACCGGCGGACCTGAAGTGGTGAGGCCGCACCTGCACCCGCTGGACCGCAAGCTGCTGCGCGACGTCTGGCGCATGCGCCTGCACGCCGTCGCCATCGCCCTGGTCCTGGCCTGCGGCCTGTCCGTGCTGATCATGGCGGTCGGCATGCGCGCGTCTCTCAACCAGACGCGCAGCGACTATTACGCCGCCTATCGGATGATGGACCTGTCCGCAGGTCTCGTCCGGGCCCCGGACCGGGTGGCGGACACCCTGGCCGCCCTGCCGGGCGTGAGGGCGGTGGAGAGCCGGGTGAGCGGGCTCGCCCTTCTGGACATTCCGGGCCAGGTCGAGCCGGCCTCAGCGCACCTTGTGTCCCTGCCGCTGGAGGGGCGTCCCAGGGTCAATGACCTTGCCATGACCCGCGGCCGCTGGCCGGATCCGAAGCGGCCCGACGAGGTGCTGGTCAGCGAGGCCTTCGCCAACGCCCTCGGCCTCCGGCCGGGGGCTTCCCTCTCGGCCGTGGTGCATGGTCGCCAGCGCAACCTGCAGGTGGTGGGGATCGCCAACGCGCCGGAGTTCATCTTCGTCGCGGCGCCGGGGGAGCTCTTCCCGCAGCCCGAACGGTTCGGGGTGATCTGGATGGGGCGCGAGGCCCTGGCCCGCGCCTTTGACCTGGAGGGCACCTTCAACGATGTCGCCTTCAGGCTGGAGCCGGGGGCCGACCCCATCCCGACGATCCGGGCGATCGACACCCTGCTGGCGCCCCATGGATCCGGCGGCGCCTTCGGGCGGGACCGGATGATGTCGGACCGCTTCCTCAGCGAAGAGCTCCGCCAGCTTTCCACCATGGCGATCTTCCTGCCCGCCATCTTCCTCCTGGTGGCGGCCTTCCTGGTCAACATCGCCCTGGGCCGGATGATCGCGACGGAGCGTTCGAACATCGGCCTCCTCAAGGCTTTCGGCTACGGCGACCTGGCGGTTGCTGCGCATTACGCCCAAAGCGCCCTGGTGATCGGGGCTGTCGGGGCGCTGCTCGGGACCGCGGCGGGCCTCGTCCTGGGCCGCAATGTCGCGGATCTGTACCGGGCCTACTACCATTTCCCGACCCTGGAGTTCGCCGTCGGGCCCCTGACCCTGGCTGGCGCCTGGGCTGCGGCCCTTCTGGCGGTCGGCGCCGGCGCGGCGGTGGCCGTCCGCCAGGCGGTGCGCCTTCCGCCCGCAGAAGCCCTGGCCCCGCCACGCCCCCCCGCCTACCGGCAGTCCATCGGCTGGCCCGCCACCCTTGCCGGTCGGCTGGACGCCAAGTCGCGCATCATCTTCAGGCGCATCGCCCGGTTCCCGAGACGAGCCCTGAGCACACTCGCCGGCATCGCCATGGCCATCGCCCTGCTGGTGGTCTCCGGCGCCTTCCCTGCGGTGATGGACCGGCTCCTGATGGTGCAGTTCGCCGTGGCGAACCGGCAGGACGCGACCCTCACCTTCATCCAACCCCTGGGATCCGAGAGCTTCCACGCCGCCGCGCGCCTTCCGGGAGTCCTGGCGGCCGAGCCCTTTCGCGCCGAGGACATGCGTTTCCGAAAAGGCCGCCGCGAGGTCCGCGAGGTCGTTGTCGGCCTGCCCTTCGACGCCCGCCTCAGCCGCCCCGTGGACCGCGAGGGCCAAGCCGTCGCTCCGCCGGCGTCAGGCGTCGCCCTGTCTCGCGCCCTCGCCCGCCGCCTGGAGGCGCAGCCCGGCGACATCATCGAGGTGATCCAGGTCTCCGGACGCCAGGTCCGCGAGACGGTGAGGGTGTCGCGGATCGTCGATCCCATGGTGGGGTCCGCCGCCTACATGAACCTGGAGGCCCTGGGGCGGCTGGTGCGCGAACCGGATCGCATCTCCGGTGTCCATGTCCGGCTGGATCCCTCCCGACACGCCGACTTCAACGCCAGACTGAAAGACACCCCTGCCCTCGCCGGCGTCAGCTTCGTCCGGCAGGCGGAGACCTCCATGCGGAAGGCCTACGATCAGGGCGTTGGCGTCATGACCGCCATCTACCTGGTCTTCGCCGCCATCATGGCCGGCGGCGTCGCCTTCTCGGCCTCGAGGGTGACCCTGGCCGAACAGGAACGCGACCTCGCCACCCTCCGGGTCCTGGGATTCACCCGGGCGGAGACCTCCTACATCCTGATGGGCGAGCTCCTGGTCCTGGCCCTGCTGGCCATCGTCCCTGGCTGCCTGCTGGGGACCGGGCTTGGTGTCCAGCTCATGCGGCTGTTCCAGACGGACATGTACAGCTTCGGCTTCGTCTTCAGCCCGGGCGCCTACGCCTTCGCCATTGCATTCACCCTCTTGTGCGTCCTTGTTGCGGGGCTGATCGTAAGGACGGGCGTGGACCGCCTGGACCTGGTGGCCGTCCTCAAGGCGCGGGACTGAACCCATGACTTCCAGACCGGCGTTCCGATTGTCCCTGGCCTCCGGGCTCTGGCTTGCCGCGGGGCTGGCCGTAGCCGTCGGGATCGCCTGGCTGGCCTGGCCGCGCCCCCTGAAGGTCGAGACGGACGTCGTCGACCGCGGCCCCGTGGCCCACACCCTGGTGGATGAGGGCCGGACCCGGATCCATGATGTCTTCGTGGTCGCCGCGCCGGTGGGCGGAGACCTGAGGCGGATCTCCCTGCACGCGGGGGATTCCGTCGACCGGGGGCAGGTGGTGGCGACCCTCGGCCCCGCAGATCCGTCCCTGCTGGACGCCCGCACCGTGGCCGCCGCCCAGGCCGCCGTATCCGCCGCCCGCGCGGGCCTGGCCTCCGCCGAGGCCGACGCCGACCTCGCGCGCAGGGACCAGGCGCGCATCGCCAGCCTGGCCGACAAGGGCTTCGCCTCCCGGGCCGCCCTGGACGCTGCCGAGGCCGGCCTGAGGGCGGCGCGGGCCCGCCTGGCCGCCCGGCAGGCCGAACTCCGCGAGGCCCAGGTCCTGGCCGGAAGCCCCGCCGCCGGCGCCCGGACCGAAACGCCCGTTCGCAGCCCAGCCAGCGGCCGCATCCTGAGGATCCTGCAGGAAAGCCGCGGGGTGGTGGCCGCCGGAACCCCCCTCCTGGAAATCGGGAACCCGGCGGACATGGAGGTGGTCGCCGACTTCCTGTCCCAGGACGCCACCCAGGTTCGCCCCGGCGCCGCCGCGAGCCTGGAGGGTTGGGGCGGCGAGGCCCCCATCCCGGCCGAAGTCGCGCGAGTCGAACCTTACGCGCGCACCCGGATCTCGGCCCTGGGGGTGGAGGAACAGAGGGTCAGCATCATCCTGCGCCTGACCGATCCGGCTTCTGCGCCGACGCTGGGGCACGGCTTTCGGGTCGACGTCCGGATCACCCTGGACGAGGTCGCGGACGCCCTCCGGGTTCCCGCAGACGCCCTTGTCCGCCAGGGCGAAGGATGGGCGGTCTTCCGGGTCGCGGACGGCAGGGCCCGCCGGGTCCTGGTGCGGATCGGAATTGGTGACGACCGTCACCGGGTCGTGCTCGGCGGCCTGGAGGCTGGCGACCGGGTAATCCTTTATCCGGCGGCGACCCTGCGCGACGGAGCCAGCGTCCAGCCCTGACGTCAGGGCGCCCAGGTGTTCTCGAACACGGCAACTGTCAGAACACTGTCATCCGAGGTTCGCGAATGTGTCGCAGGCCCTGCCTAGTTTCCGCCCTACTCGGTCGATGGAACGGCCGGAATCGGGGATCACCATGAAGTCTGCACTCATCACGGGCGCCTCCGCCCTCGCCCTCCTGCTGGCCGCCACCGCCGCCACCGCCGCCGAGGATGCGGCCACCGTCGAAGAACTGGTCGTCTACGGCAAGGGCGAGAGCCGCCAGGTCCAGGCCCTGACCGTCGAGGAGATCGAACGGGCGGCGCCGGGGTCCAGCCCGATCAAGATGGTCGAGAAGCTGCCCGGCGTGAACTTCCAGGCGGCGGACGCCTTCGGCGCCTACGAGTGGTCCACCCGTATCTCCATCCGCGCCTTCAATCAGAACCAGCTGGGCTTCACCCTCGACGGCGTCCCGCTCGGCGACATGAGCTATGGCAACCACAACGGCCTTCACATCAGCCGGGCCATCGCCACGGAGGACCTGGCGGGAGTGGAGCTGGCCCAGGGCTCGGGCGCCCTCAGCGTCGCCTCGACCTCGAACCTGGGCGGCGCCCTGAAGTTCATCAGTCGGACGCCGTCGGCAGATATGGGCGCCGATGTCGCGCTGACCGTTGGATCCAGCTCGATGCGCCGCATCTTCCTGCGCGCCGAGACAGGCGAGCTGCCCGGCGGCGGGCGCGGCTCGATCAGCTATGCCGACCAGCAGGCCGACAAGTGGAAGGGCCAGGGCGAGCAGAACCAGAGGCAGATCGGCCTGAAATTCGTCCAGCCGATCGGCGACTTCACGGTCACGGCCTTCTACAACGCCTCCGAGCGTCGCGAGAACGACTACCAGGACCTGTCTCTGGACATGCTCTCCCGCCTGGGCGCCAAATGGGACAACAATACCGGACGCTGGGCCGAGGCTGTCCAGATCGCCCGCGCCTACCAGAACGCCGCCAACTACGCCGGGCCGAGCCCCATCCTCGACGGCAACGGCTGCTGGACCGGCTCTGGGGCCAACCCCTATCCCGGCAAGGTGAAGTGCGTCGACGACGCCTACTATGACGCCTCCGGCCTGCGGGACGACGCCCTCTGGGCGCTTACCGCCGCAGGTCCGGTGGCCGGGATCGACCTGACCGCCACCGTCTATGGCCACACCAATGACGGCCAGGGAATCTGGTACACGCCATATGTCCCCTCGCCGAATAACAACATCGCCGGCGCGACAAGCCAGAACGCCCCGATCTCGACCCGGACAACCGAGTACTCCATTGACCGGAGAGGTCTGATCCTCGGCGCCGGATTTGACCTGGGCGACCACCGGATTTCGGCCGGGGGTTGGCTGGAGTCCAACGACTTCACCCAGTCGCGGCGGTTCTACGGCCAGAACCTGGCCTCGCCCTCGTCTTCGCTCAGCTTCTTCTCAGGGCCCTTCTTCACCCAGTGGTCCGGTGACTTCAAGACGAACACCCGGACCTTCTACCTTGAGGACACCTGGACCGTTTCCGACCAGCTGAAGGTCAACTTCGGTTTCAAGTCGGTCAGGGTCAGAAGCAGCACCGTGACGAAGATCGGCTCGCCGGTGATCAATGGGTCCATCACCTCCGAGGAGTCCTTCCTGCCCCAGGTCGGCTTCACCTGGGCCCTGTCCGACGACAGCGAACTGTTCGCGAGCTATTCGAAGAACATGCGCGCCTTCGCGGCCGCCCGGACCGGGCTGTCACCCTTCGCCACGACCCAGCCCGGCTTCGACGCCATCCGCGGCAGGCTCCAGCCGGAGACGTCTCAGACCTTGGAAGGCGGCTGGCGCTTCCGCTCCGGCGGGTTCCAGGGCGTGGCGGCGCTGTACTACGTCAAGTTCGACGACCGTCTGATCGGGACCTCGGCCGGCGCCGGCATCGTCGGCAACCCGACGATCCTGTCCAACGCCGGCAGCGTGACCGCCCAGGGCTTCGAGGCCGCGGGAACGTTCGAGCTGAACGAGGACTGGAGCCTGTTCGGCTCCTACGCCTACAACGACAGCACCTACGACGATGACATCCGCAGCGCCGCCGGCGTGGTGACGCAGAAAATCAGCGGTAAGACCACAGTGGACTCGCCAAGGCACCTTCTCAATGCCGAGGTGACCTTCGACCGTGACGGATGGTTTGCCGCCCTGAACGTCCACTACGTCTCGGAACGGTACTTCACCTACACCAACGACAAGTCCGTCCCGTCCACCACGACGGCGGACCTGTCTTTCGGCTACCGCTTCCAGGGCGAGGGCCTGACCGAAGGCCTGGAGATCCAGGCCAACGTGACCAACCTGACGGACGAGAGCTACGTCTCGACCATCGGCTCCAACGGCTTCGGCTATGCGGGTGACAATCAGACCCTGCTGACCGCCGCCCCGCGGCAGGCCTTCGTGACCCTGCGCAAGCGCTTCTGATCCTCCTCCCGAGGCAACCCCGACTGGCCCCGCTGGCGACAGCGGGGCCTTTTTTTCTGTCAGAGGAGCCTGCATCCGGAGGCTTCAGCTTGCGCACGCCGGCGAGCCCTGTACCTCTTGAGGGGCGGACTTCGGTTCGCTTCACGACCCTTGACAGGAGCGCCCGGATGCCATTCCGTCGATTGATCCTCGTCGTGGTCCTCGCGACCCTGGGCATCGCGCTACAGGCCTGTGCAGGAAGGGGCCCGCCGACGCTCGCCCTCATGCCGGCGCCGGAAGCCTTCTCCGAGGGCGCCTTCGACAGGAGCGCGGATGACCGTCCCGTCGGGGACATCCCCGACGGAGGCCTGCTCTACGCCACAGGCCGCCAGAAGAGTCGCGGGAATGCGCCTGGTGACTTCTACACATCCGAGCGAAGCCTCGTCGTCCACATCGGGGAAGCGCAGATCAGCGTCAGCCGACCTGAGATCACCTGGCGCCAGGCCCGCGAGCTCGCCCTTCTGAAGGCGCCCACCCGGGACTATCCGATCCAGGTTTCCGGGGTGACGGAGTATGGGATCCTCGAACGATCTGTAACGCCCTTCCTCGATCCCGGCCCACAGGCGAACTCGCCCGCATCGGCGACCGCGCGGTTCACCAGCGAGGTGAACCGCCGGCTCGACCGGACGGATCAGAAGGACGTCTACATCTACGTCCATGGCTACAAGGTGACCTTCGACAACCCCGTGCTGGTCGCGGCCGAGATGTGGCACTTTATGGGTTATGAGGGTGTCTTCATCGCCTACTCCTGGCCCGCGACGCCTGAAGCCACGGCCTATGTCGGGGATGTCGACACCGCGATGGGCATGGCGCGCAACCTCCGGGAGCTGGTGCACACCCTGGAGACGGAAACAAAGGCCGAGCGGATCCACATCATCGGCTACAGCGCCGGTACGCGTCTGGTGGGCCGAACCCTGGAGCAGATGGCCCTCCTGAACCGCGACCGACCGGCGGGCGCCTACCGTTACGGCTCACGGCTCGAGAATGTCTTCCTAGTCTCCAGCGATATCGACCGCTCGGTCTTTGGCGCCTACCTCGCCGACGGAATCCTGGACGTTTCCCGCCATCTGATCATCTACGCCTCGGAAAAGGACGAGGCCCTGAGGATCTCCGAGGCGATCACCGGGCACCAGAGGCTGGGAGAAGCCCTCCCAGCGGAGTCCGTCCCACCCGCCCTCGCCGAGCTCCTGAAGTCGCGGGCGGACCGGATCTCCTACATCGACGTATCCGGGGCCCCCAAAGTCGAGTCGGGTAATGGACATGGCTACTTCCGGGGCAGCCCCTGGGTCTCCAGCGACCTCATGGTCAAGCTGATGTATCGTCTCGATCCCGAGGTCCGGGGTCTGGTCCGCGATCCGAAGACCGGCATCCTCGCCTTCCCGGTCGACTACGACCGCCGCATGCAGCAGGCGCTGTCCGCGATCAAACGAGCAGGGCCCTGACCGACCTCAAGCGGACATGCAGCTCCGGGTGACGGCTAGGATGTCCCATACCCCGGCCCGGGCTGAGAGGATGACGGCGGCCAGGACGAGGACCAGGGCGAGCGCCCGAATCCAGCGGCGTCGGTCCGCCCGCTCCAGCCAGATGAGCAACCGACCCGGCGCCACCGGCCCTGACCCTGGGTCGGCGGGATGCAGCACCGGCCAGGACTGGGAGATATCGACCATGTCCCGGGCGATTAAGATCAGGCAGAAGGCGGCGACGAATCCGACCTGCAACCCTTCCTCGCCCCGGGCTGGACAGACCTCCCCAGCGGAACGGAACAGGCGGTAGACTGCGAACAGCAGCACCATGCAGGCGCTGTTGAGCAGCAACCAGAACACCCTCAGCGCCTCTATCCGGCTGGCAGCGACGTCTGGTGCGCCATCTGAAGGCGGCTTGCCGCGCACGGCCGCCCAGGAGAGGAAAAGGGTGTTGGACAGAAGGAAAAGTGAGGCCGCCAGGACATACCAGGTGAAACCCACCTGCTGGAAGGGCGCCGCCCCCAGCGACTGTGCCATCAGATAGATGGGCGCCATCGACAGGAGCCCCCTCACCAAGTCGAGCAGGAACATCGGCGGGCGGACCACGGCCAGTCCCGGCCTCCGGTAGGCCACATCCATGTAGCGGTCAGTCTGGTAGTGAAAGAGGCTCAGCGTGACCAGGAAGGACAGAGTCACCAGTCCGTGAAGCGCCAGGCTGACGGCGTCGAAGCTCTGCCCGATCAGCGCCGCATGGACCTTGTCGTATGTCCCCGTCAGAGCCAGCCCCAGGCTCAGGGCGAACAGGATCGCGTAGAGCGACCGGAGGTTGTCCACCGCTCGGTCGGACTGCCGGCGGAATTCTTCGTCCTGAAGGCTCATGGGAGCCCGCCGGTCAGGTGGACCACGTCCTGCCAGAGGGCGGCGGCTTCTACCGTGCCGATCGCCCTCACCGGACTGCGGGCATTGCGCATGGAAGGGCTGTCATCGCACGCCTTCCGCTCACCCATCATCCTGATCCGCGTGGGCGCCCGCGCCGCCGCCCGCCGGGCCGGTGTAGCCCTGGGCGCCATCCGCGCCCTCCCACCAGTAGGCGGGACGCTTGCGGTCGCCGGTCAGCTCCTCGTTGAGTGTGGCGGCGTCGAGCAGGCGGCCGCCGATCATCACCTTGCTGATCTTGTCGGAGTTGCGGATGTCCTGGGTCGGGTCGGCGTCAAGCACGACCAGGTCGGCCAACTTCCCGGGCTCCAGGCTACCGATATCGGCATCATATCCCAGGCTGCGCGCCGCCTCGATCGTGCCCGTGCGAAGCGCCTCGACCGGGGTCATTCCGCCTCGGGCGAAGGACCAAAGCTCCCAGTGCGCGGCGATACCCGGCTCCTGGCCATGAGCGCCGATCGAGACCGGCACGCCGCGCCGTGCCAGCTTGGCGGCCTCGCGGGCGCTGTCATCGTCCTTGTAGTCGCCCTCGGGCGCAATCTCCCGGCGGGCGTTGGCGGCGGTCAGGATTGCGGCGGGCTGGTGCCTGCGGAGCAGCGGGTGCTTCCAGACCTCGGTGTGCGCGCGCCAGTAGGGATCGCCCGCCGGACCGCCATAGGTCACCACCAGGGTCGGGGTGTAACCCGTCTTCGACTGACTGAAGAACTGGAGCACGTCCTCGTAGACCACGCCGACCGGCAGGTTGTGCTCGACCGTGGTGTTCCCGTCCGCGATCAGGGTCATGTCCAGACCGAAGAGCGACCCCCCTTCGGCCACGGAGCGCATGTTCTCGGCGAGGGCCGCGGCCGTCACCTGCTGGCGCTGGTCGCGGCGCGGCTGGTTGTAGTTCTTCAGGCTGTGGGCGCCCTGGGCCTTGAGCCTGCGGACATGGGCCAGCGCGTCCTCGTAGCTGTCGATCTGGGCGTAGACGCCGGCCTGGCGTGCGCCGTAGACGATCTCGGCGGTCGAGAATGTGCGCGGTCCCAGGATCTTACCGGCGCGCACCATCTCCAGCGCCGGAAAGACCGTGCGGGCGCTGCTGGAGGGATCGTGGCGGGTGGTCACGCCCAGAGCCAGGTTGACCATTTCGGCCCAGTTGGCCTGGGGCGTGATCTCGTCGATCCCGTAGGGACCGTGGGCGTGGGCGTCGATCAGACCCGGGATCAGGGTCTTGCCCGTCGCATCGAGGGTCGGCGTCCCGGCCGGGATCGCCACCTCGCCGCGCCTGCCGACGGCCTGGATCCGGTCACGCTCGATCAGCACGACGCCGTCGTCGATGACGCCGCCATCCGCCCCCTTCATGGTGACCACGCGCGCGCCGACGATGGCAAGGCGGCCCTTCGGCTTGTCGGAGGTGATCCGCATGGACAGCGAGACGCCGGTGGCCGGCGGCTGGAACTTCGAGGGCTTGGCGTCCTTGGCAGGAGGCGCATCAGCGAACATGGCCGCGCGGTCGGCGCTGAAAACGGTAGGGCCAAGCGACCAGTTGAGCCGCTTGCCGCCCTCGCTCCAGTGGATCCAGTCGGCGCCGTCCCCGCTGGCCTTGACCACCGGCAGGGCGCCGCCCTTGGTCGAGAGCGAAACCTCCTGCCCGCCCGGCGCGAGGGGCGTGACAAAGGCCTGGTAGTTCTGCCGGAAGGCCAGGAAGGCGCCGTCGGGCGAGACGCGATAATCGTTGACGAGATCCCCGCGGGCATGGACGCGCCGCGCCTCGCCGTTCAGGTCAAGGCTCACCAGCCGGCTCTCCCGGGCGTCGCCTTCCATCACGAAGACCCGGTCGCCGGCGGCGCCGAATTGCGGATTGCCGCCATTTTCGGTGATGCGCGTCATGTCGCCGCCTGAGGCGGAGACCCTATAGACGCCGGGCTCGCCGGAGCCCCGCGGGCTGGAGAGGTAACCGCCGCGATCCTTCTCGAAGACCACGATCTTTCCGTCGGGCGAGAAGCGCGGCCGGGCGTAGTGGCCGGCCGGGGTGATCGCCGTGGACGCTCCGCCCCCGGCGGCGATGGTGCGGACCTCGCCCAGGCCGGCGTCCGTCCAGCGGACATAGACGAGCCTGCGACCATCCGGCGACCAGGACGGATAGGCCTCCATAGCCGCCTCGTCGCGGGTCAGTCGTCGCGGTTCACCGCCCGCCATGGGCTTGATCCAGAGCTTTCCGAGGGTCTCGAACACCACTGACCGGCCGTCGGGCGAGACATTCGCCCCTCGCGGCATCCGCGTCTCGAAGGTGTCGGGCGCTACGGAGACAGGCGGCTGAGGCGGATCGATCACGCCTCGCGTATCCGAGATCCGGAAGGGAATGACCGTGCTCTTGCCCGTGGCCAGGCTGACCCTGTTGAGCTTGCCGCCGGCCCAGAAGACGAGGCTGGCCGAGTCCGGGGTCCAGGCCATGTTGGGGTAGACGCCGGTCACCGCCCAGGTTTCCTGCACGTCCATGTCGAGGGCGTCA
>NZ_JADBZL010000112.1:0-6985 GCF_020402505.1 Phenylobacterium sp.
GGGAGCGGTCCCGGAGAAGGCCAGGGAATAGCCAAGCGCCAGCCAGACCACCGAGGCCAGGCAGGCCACCGCCGTGCACTGCATGAGGACGGACAGGACGTTCTTGGTGCGCACAAGGCCGCCGTAGAAGAGGGCCAGGCCTGGCAGGGTCATCAGGAGGACCAGGGCCGTGGCGCTGAGCAGCCAGGCCGTATCGCCGGAGTTCACCTCCGAAGGTGCCTGGGCCAGGGCCGGGCCCGCCCCGAGGAGCCCCAGGCCCAGGGCGAGGCCCGTCGCTTGCATGACTCTTGTGCGCTGCATTCCCCGCTTCCCCCCTTGCGCCGTTCCGGCGGTTGTCCTGAAGTCCTTGGCTACAGGATCAGGCGTCGCTGGGAAGGCCCAAAAACGGGCCCCCGGGCGCCGGTCCGGCAGGCAGGCGTCCAGCGGCGCAGACAGGCGGAGCCCGGAAGTGAGCGAAAAACTGGGGAAACGGGAGGATCTGGCGCAGGTCCTGCGGTCTGCAGAGCGGATTGTGGCCTTCACCGGGGCGGGAATCTCCACGGAATCCGGAATTCCGGACTTCCGCTCGCCGGGCGGGGTCTGGAGCCGGATGAAGCCGATCCTGTTCCAGGATTTCGTGAACAGCGAGGAGAAGCGCCGGGAATCCTGGACCCGGGCCTTCCAGGGCCGGGCCGGCTGGACGGGCCGGGAGCCCAACGCCGGCCACTACGCCCTGGCCCGCCTCTGGGAGGCCGGCCGGCTGACCTCCGTCATCACCCAGAACGTCGACAACCTGCACCAGCACTCGGGAATCCCCGCCGACCGGGTGATCGAGCTGCACGGCAACGCCAGCTACGCCACCTGCCTGTCCTGCGGCCTGCGCCACGAGATCGAGGACCTGCGCCCGGCCTTCGAGCAGAGGGGCGAGCTGCCCGCCTGCCGGTCGTGCGGCGGTATCGTCAAGACGGCGACCATCTCCTTCGGCCAGTCCATGCCCGAGGAACCCATGCGCCGGGCCGAGGAAGAGACCCTGTCCTGCGACCTGTTTCTCGTTCTGGGCTCCAGCCTGACCGTCTGGCCGGCGGCGGGCTTTCCCATTCAGGCGCGGCGGGCCGGCGCCCGGCTGGTGATCGTCAACCGCGACCCTACGGACCTGGATGAACACGCCCACCTCGTCGTCTACGACGAGATCGGCCCCACCCTGTCCGAGGTGGTCCCGGCCAACTTCCCCGGCTGATCCCGGAGGCGGCGGACGCCGCCCCGGGACGCCGGTGGAGGGTCAGTTCCGCCAGACGACCGAGGCCGTGACGTCCTCGCCGCCGCCCTCGTAGGCCCGGATCTCGTTGCGGCCCACCACCAGGTGATGGACCTCGTCCGGGCCGTCGGCGAAGCGCAGGTGCCGCACGTCGGTGTACATGGAGGCGAGCGGCGTCCACTGGGAGATGCCGGTGGCGCCGTGCATCTGGATGGCCTGGTCGATGATCTGGCAGGCCTTCTCCGGCACCATGGCCTTGACCATGGACACCCAGACCCGGGCCTCGCGGTTGCCGAGAACGTCCATCGCCCGGGCGGCCTTGAGCACCATCAGGCGCATGGCCTCGATGTCGATCCGGGCGCGGGAGATGATTTCCACATTGCCGCCCAGCCAGGCGATCTTGCGGCCGAAGGCTTCGCGCGACAGGCCCCGGCGGACCATCAGGTCCAGGGCCCGCTCGGCCTTGCCGATGGTCCGCATGCAGTGGTGGATGCGGCCCGGTCCCAGGCGGACCTGGCTGATCTCGAAGCCGCGGCCCTCGCCCAGCAGGACGTTCGACTTGGGCACCCGGACATTGGTGAAGCGGATGTGCATGTGCCCGCGCGGCGCATGATCCTCGCCGAAGACATGCATCGGGCCGAGGATCTCCACCCCGGGCGTATCGATGGGCACCAGGATCTGCGACTGCTGCTTGTGCGGGGGGGCGTCCGGATTGGTGCGGACCATGGTGATCATGATCTTGCAGCGGGGGTCGCCGGCGCCGGAGATGTAGTACTTCTCGCCGTTGATCACCCACTCATCGCCGTCCAGCACCGCCTGGGTGGCGATGTTCTTGGCGTCGGAGGAGGCCACCGCCGGCTCGGTCATTGCATAGGCCGAACGGATCTCGCCGTTCAGCAGGGGCTTCAGCCAGCGCTCCTTCTGTTCGGGCGTGCCGACGCGCTCCAGCACCTCCATATTGCCGGTGTCGGGCGCCGAGCAGTTCATGACTTCCGAGGCCATGGGCGCCTTGCCCAGCTCCACGGCGATGTAGGCGTAGTCGAGGTTGGACAGGCCCTCGCCGGTCTCGGCGTCGGGCAGGAAGAAGTTCCAGAGGCCTTCCTTCTTGGCCTGGTCCTTGGCCTTTTCCAGCACCTCGAGCTGTCCGGGAGCGAAGGTCCAGCGGTCGGCATGACCCTCGCCCAGGGCCTGGAACTCCTTCTGCATGGGCACGACCGTCTCGGCGATGAAGCGCTTGACGTGCTCGTAGAGCGGCGTGGCCTTCTCGCTCATCCGCAGGTCGTTCATGTCGTCGTGCGGGTTGAACCCGAAGGTCAGCGGTCCCGTGGTCGGGGGCGTCGGGGCGTTCATCGGGAGTCCTTCCTGTCCGGTCTGATGTCTGGTCGCGATTAAGGCCGCCGCGGCCGGTCCTGACAAGCCCGGCGCTTAACGCACCTGCCGGGCCAGGAAGTCCAGGGTCCGCCGGGTGGTCTCGTCACCGGGCGCGCCGAAGCCGTAGTTGAGGCTGTTGTGGCTTTCGCCCTCGGCGTCGAACACCTCGACCTCGCCGCCGGCGGCGCGAAGGGCCTGCTCCAGGGTCCGGGCCTGGCCGGGGGTCTCGGAATTGTCGCCGTCCACGTGCAGGATCACGGGTGGCGGGCGCCGGCCGGGCGCCGCGTGGCTGACTGGGGACATGGCCGTCCAGCCTTCCGGGTCGGGGCCGAAGACCCGGGCGTAGACCGGATCGCCCGTCTCGCGGACGTGCAGGGCGATGTCCAGGCCATAGGCGTCCAGAAGGACAACGGCGCGGACGGCCTCCGGCGGGACGCCCGCCCCCTCCAGATAGGACTCATCCAGGGCCACCAGGGCGGCGAGATGGGCGCCGGCCGAATGTCCCATCAGGACGATACGGTCGGGATCGAGGCCGCATCCCTTCGCCTCCCGCCGGAGGAAGGCTACGGCCTCGGCGATGTCCCGCGCCGCCTCCTGGGGGGGGCCGTGCCGGAGCAGGCGGTAGTTCACCGTGGCGTAGGCGTAGCCGGCCTTCCGGAAGGCCCTCGCCTGTCCGGGCGTACCCGCATACTTGCCCCCGTGCATCCAGGTTCCGCCGTGAACGAAGACCACCAGGGGGGCGGGCAGGGGGGCCGCGCCGGGCCAGAGGTCCAGCAGGTGCACGGACCGGGGCAGGTCCGGGGTCGGCGGCTGGTAGGCCAGGTTGCGAACCGGCCGGTCCGCGCCGGGCGCGAGGCCGCTGCACGGGCTCTGGGCGTGGGCCGCCGCGGCGCTTGAGAGTAGCAGGGCGGCGGCCAGCGGCGCCAGGAGGCGTCGGACCCATGGTTGCGCAAGGCGGCCGGCGCCGTGCAGGATCGCAGGAGACGTTCGCATCCTCATCGCCGGAACCATGCCCATGGCTTTCTCCCGCCGCAACCTTCTCGTCGCCGCCGCCGCGTCGGCCCCCCTGGCGGCCTTCGGCTCTCCTGGGTTCGCCGCGGGTCCGCCCCTGCCCATGATCGCGCCGGGGGCGGCCGGCTTTGATCCGTCGAAGCTGAAAGCGTTCTCGGCGGAGCTGCAGGATCTGGTGGACCGCGGCCAGCTGGCCGGGGTCACGACCCTGGCGGCCCGGAAGGGGCGGGTCTTCCACTTCGAGACCCGGGGCCTTGCGGACGTCGAGACCGGCGCCCCGGCCCGGCCGGACACCATCTGGCGGATCGCCTCCATGACCAAGCCGGTGGCCGGCGTGGCCATGATGCAGCTCTGGGAGAAGGGCCTCTGGAAGCTGGACGACCCCGTCGAGCGGCACATCCCGGAGTTCGCAGGCCTCAAGGTGAAGGCGCCGGACGGGAGCCTGGTCCCGCAGGCCTCGCCCATGACCATGGCCCAGCTGATGAGCCATACCGCCGGGTTTGACGTCAGCGCCGGCTACGCCCAGGCGGGCCTGCGGGCCGGGGACCTGAAGGAGATGATCCGCCGCCTCGCCGCCCTGCCGCTCGCCGCCCAGCCCGGGTCGGACTGGCGGTATGGCCCCAGCGTGGACATCCAGGGCCATGTGGTGGAGCGGTTGTCGGGCGAGCGGCTGGACGCCTATCTCGACCGCCACGTCTTCAGGCCCCTGAAGATGGTCGACACCGGCCTGCATGTCCCGGCGGCCAAGGCGGCCCGGGTCGCCCGCATCCATACCTATCGGGAGGGCCGGATCGTCGCCGGTCCGCCCCAGGCCATACCGGTCACGCCGCCGGTCTTCCTGTCGGGAAGCGGGGGCCTCCTGTCCACTGCCTCGGACTATTTCCGCTTCTCCCAGGCCCTGCTGAACGGAGGCGCACTGGACGGCGCGAGGATTCTGAAGCCGGAGACCGTCCGGCTCATGCGCCGCAGCGTCCTGGCGCCCGGCGTGAAGGTGGACCTGTACGGCCCCTCCCAGTCCGGGACGGGCTTTGGGCTCGACTTCGCCGTGGTCGAGGACCCCGCCGCCGCCGGGACCCCTCAGGGTCGCGACACCTACTACTGGGGCGGAGCCTTCGGCACCTGGTTCTGGATCGACCCGACGAATGACATCGTCTTCGTGGGCATGATCCAGAACCTCAACGGCAGCATCCCCGGGGCCGGCAGCCCCCCTGTGCGGGAGCTGAGCATCCGGCGTCTGTACGCCGCCCTCCGGGAACCCGCCGCGTGAGCGCCCCCCGTCCGTCCCGGCGGGGGCTGTTCGCCGCCGGCCTCGTCCTGCCCCTCGTCGCGGGCCCGGTGCGCGCCGCCGCCGCGGGGCGGATGGTGGGCTTCCTGTCGGACTTCGACGAGATCGACGACGCCGTCGCCATCTGCCGGGCGGTGATCCTCTCCCTCGCCCCGGACGCCCGGCTCCTCGACATCACCCACCGGGTCCCGCCCTATGACGTCGAGGCCGGCGCGCGGCTTCTGGCGGGCTCCGCGCCCTGGCTGGCGGCGGATGCGGTGATCCTCGTCGTCGTGGACCCCGGGGTGGGGTCGACCCGCCGGGCCATCGTGGCCCGGACCCGCCGAGGGCAGAGCCTGGTTCTGCCGGACAACGGCCTGATCACCCTGCTCGACGCGACCGATCCCATCGTCCAGGCCCGCGAGATCACGGCGGAGTCCTGGATGATCGGCGCCCGCCGGTCCTCCACCTTCCACGGGCGGGACATCTTCGCCCCGGTGGTCGGGCGCCTGGCCCGCGGCGACGACTGGCGGGGGGTCGGGCCGGAAATCGACCCGAAGACCCTGATCCGGCTGGACCTCGCCCCGCCCCGGATGGGCGCGGACGGGGTCCACGCCCGCGCCATCGGGACGGACGGGCCCTATGGCAACCTGATCCTCGACCTCTCCGCGGAGGCCTTCGCGGGCCTGGGCTGGCGGCTGGGCGAGACCGTCCCCCTGACCGTCGCCGGCCGGCCGGAGCCGGCGCCCTATGTCCGTACCTTCAGCGACGTGCCGGAGAGCGCCGTGCTGCTCTACCCGGACTCAAGGGGTCGGATGAGCCTCGCCCTGAACATGGGGAACTACGCCGCCGCCCGCGGGGTTGGCCCCGGCGTCGAGGTCTTCATCCCCCGGCGCCGCTGACCCGCTCACCGACCTTCGGTCGGAGCTCCCCCTTGGGAGACTATGGCCTTGGCGCCGGGCCTCAGACCCAGCCCGCCGTCTGGACGATCATCCAGACGCCGATGACCAGGAAGAGGCCGGCGGCGATCCGGCGGACCAGGGTCAGGGACACCCGCTTCAGGATCTCGTGGCCGAGGAAGACGGCCGGGACGTTGGCCAGCATCATGCCCAGGGTCGTGCCCAGGGTGACGATGAGGGCGGATTCGAACCGGGCGCCGAGGGCGACGGTGGCCAGCTGGGTCTTGTCGCCCATCTCGACGATGAAGAAGGCCACGGTGGTGGTGAGGAAGGCGCCCATCTTCGCAGGCGCCTTCAGGGGCTCGTCCTCGTCCAGCTTGTCGGGGACCAGAGTCCAGGCGGCCATGGCGATGAAGGACAGGGCGATGGCGTAGCGGAAGAGGTCGCCCTGCAGGAAGGCCGCCGCCTGGGCGCCGACGAGGGCCGCCAGGAAGTGGTTGGCCAGGGTGGCGACCAGTATGCCGCCCACGATCGGGAAGGGCTGGACGAAGCGCGCCGCCAGCACGATGGCCAGCAGCTGGGTCTTGTCGCCGATCTCGGCGAGGGTGACGATGGCGGTGGAGGTGAGGAAGGGTTCCAAGGATCAGTTCCGGGTCGGGCGGCGAGACATCTAATGGTCGCAGCAGCCCCCGCCCGACGGAACGGGGCCGCAGCGCCATCGGTCTCGCCCGAACCCCCGCCCTGAAAGGACGGACCGTTCTCCCTGCGCCATGGCCATGCCAGCCAAGTGTGTTGACGCAGGGGCCCGCCGGGGATGGCGGAGGGCTACTCCCCTTTGACGTCTTCCGGTTACGCCCGCCAGAGCCCGGGCGCAAGGGGTGACGCTGCGTGATCTTGCGATGTGCGCCGGAGTGTCCAATGTGCGCGCCGGAACACATCGGCCCCGCGGGGCCAGTCAGGGAGAGGCCCATGAAAGTCGCCGCCGTGAAGGCCCCGGGCGGGCTGGACAAGCTGGTCATCGAGGATCGGGCCCAGCCCGTCGCCGGTCCCGGCGAGCTCCTGGTGCGGGTGCGCGCCAGCTCGCTGAACTTCCACGACTTCGCCGTGGTCGCCGGCATGCTGCCCGCCGCCGACGGACGGATCCCCATGTCAGACGGGGCCGGCGAGGTGGTCGCCGTGGGCGAGGGGGTGACGGGCTACGCCCCC
>NZ_JADBZL010000113.1:0-2690 GCF_020402505.1 Phenylobacterium sp.
GACATGGGCGGCACGCGGTTCCTGCCCGGCAGCCACCTGCGCAAGGTCAGCGAGGCGGCCATCGCCCGCTACCAGAACATCCGCGGCCAGCAGCACATGGTCTGCGAGGGCGGGACCCTACTCTTCCTGCACTCGGGCATCTGGCACGGGGGCGGGGTCAACCACTCCGACAGGACCCGGACCATGTTCAAGGTGCGGATCAATCCCTCGCGCTCGCAGGTCCGCCAGTTCGACGTCTCGACCCTGCAGCCCCAGGAGTCGCAGCGGCCGATCTTCTACCTCAAGGGGCCCCTGCCCCCGTCGGTAGAGCAGATCCTGATGACCCAGGAGCCCTGGTTCGAGAACGACACCGGCCGGCTGGAGCTGCTGAACCGGGTGAAGCTGTGGCGCTACCTGACCGGCGATCCGGACTATGACGCCGACTACTGGGCGACCCGGATCGAGAACCTGGCGGACGCTTGAGGGGCGCGATGATCGACCTCTTCTACGCCCCGACCCCGAACGGCTGGAAAATCTCGATCTTCCTCGAGGAGGCGGGCCTGCCGTATACGGTGCGCCCCGTGAACATCGGGCGGGGCGAGCAGTTCGTCCCGGACTTCCTCGCCATCAGTCCGAACAACCGAATCCCGGCCATTGTCGACAACGACCCGGCCGGCGGCGGCCCTCCCGTCTCCGTCTTCGAGTCGGGCGCCATCCTGCTCTACCTGGCGGAGAAGACCGGGCGGTTCCTGCCCGTGGACCTCCGCGGGCGCACGGCGACCCTGGAATGGCTGATGTGGCAGATGGGCGGGCTGGGCCCCATGCTGGGACAGCACGGGCACTTCCGGCTCTACGCTCCCGAGCCCATCCCCTACGCCATCGACCGATACGCCCGGGAGGCCGAGCGCCTCTACGGAGTGCTGGACCGGCGACTCGCCGCCACCGGCGCCTGCGTGGCGGGCGAGGCTTTCACCATCGCCGACATGGCCATCTTTCCCTGGGTGGTGACCCACAAGGCCCAGGGCCTGACCCTGGACGACTATCCCGCCGTAAAGGCCTGGTTCGCGGCCGTGCGCGCCCGGCCCGGCGTCCAGGCCGGCATGGCGGTGGGTCGCGCGACCCGGCCTGCGGAGATGGACGCCGAGACCCGACGCAACCTGTTCGGACAGGGCGCCGCCAAGCCCGGGAGCCCGGCATGATCGAGGCCTATTTCGACTGTTCCAGCCCGTGGACCTACCTGGCCTTCGAGGGGCTCCTTTCCCTCTCCAAGGAACTGGACGTCCCGGTCGAGTGGAAGCCGATCCTGGTCGGCGGCATCTTCAATACGGTCAATCCGAGCGTCTACGCCCAACGGGCCGACCCGGTGCCCGCCAAGGCCCGCTACATGCTCAAGGACCTGGGGGACTGGGCGCGCCATGCGGGGCTGAATATCCGCTTCCCGCCCTCGGTCTTCCCCGTGAACAGCGTCAAGGTCATGCGCGGCTGCCTCCACCTGGCGCCGAGGGGCCAGCTTGTCCCCTTCGCCCGGGCGGCCTTCGAGGCCTACTGGGGCGATGACCTGGACATGTCGAAGGACGAGGTCGTGGCCGAGATCTGCCGGCGCGCCGGGGTGGACACCGAAGACCTCTTCGCCGGCATCGCCCGCCCGGAGGTGAAGGACCAGCTGAGGGTCAACACCGAGGCGGTGGTCGCCCGGGGAGGCTTCGGCAGCCCGACGATCTTCGTCGGCGGGACCGACATGTACTTCGGCAATGACCGTCTGCCCCTGGTGCGCGAAGCGGTTCTGAGGGCCCGGACCGGGGGCTGAATTCCCTCGAAACGGAACGGGAACATGCTAGAACCGCGGCATGGCCGACGCCGCCGCGGATTCCCTGTCCCTGCCCCCCCGTTTCGACGCCTGGTTCGCGGCGCAGGGCTGGTCGCCGCGTCCCCATCAGCTGGAGATGGTCGCCCGGGCGCGGGCCGGTCGCGACGCCCTGCTGATCGCGCCGACCGGGGGCGGCAAGACCCTGGCCGGGTTCCTGCCGACCCTGGTGGAGCTGGCCGGGCGGCCCCGGGAGGGGCGGCGCGGGGTCCACACCCTCTACATCTCGCCGCTCAAGGCCCTGGCCGTGGACGTGGAGCGCAACCTCGCCCGGCCGATCCGGGAGATGGGCCTGGACATCACCGCCGAGAGCCGCACCGGCGACACCGGCGTGGCGCGGCGGAAGAGGCAGAAGGAGCGGCCCCCCGACATCCTCCTGACCACGCCGGAGCAGCTGGCCCTGTTCTGCGCCTGGGAAGGCTCGCGCCTGTACTTCGAAGACCTGGCCTGCGTGGTCATCGACGAGATCCACGCCCTGCACGCCTCCAAGCGCGGCGACCTCTTGTCCCTCGGCCTCTCGCGCCTGTCGGCCCTGGCGCCGCGCCTGCGGCGCACCGGCCTGTCGGCGACTGTGGACGACCCCGCGGTCATCCAGCGGTGGATGGGCGACGGGGAGCGGCCCGTCGACCTCGTGCGCGGGCCGCCCGGGGCGACGCCGCAGGTGGACCTCCTGCTCTCGGGCGGCCGCACGCCCTGGGCGGGGCACACGGCCCAGCACGCTATGGCCGAGGTCTACGCGGCCATCCGCGCGGCGCGTACGACCCTGGTCTTCGTCAACACCCGCTTCCAGGCCGAGTTCGCCTTCCAGGAGCTGTGGAAGCTGAACGAGGAGAACCTGCCCATCGCC
>NZ_JADBZL010000114.1:0-7351 GCF_020402505.1 Phenylobacterium sp.
TGCACAAGCAGGGCCTGCTCTACCGCGACAAGCGGCTGGTGAACTGGGACCCGCACCTGCAGACCGCCATTTCCGACCTCGAGGTCGAGCAGCGCGAGGTCGACGGCCATTTCTGGCGCTTCGCCTACCCCCTGGAGGACGGCTCCGGCGAGATCGTGGTCGCCACCACCCGGCCCGAGACCATGCTGGGCGACACCGCCGTGGCCGTGAACCCCAAGGACGAGCGCTACGCCCATCTCGTCGGCAAGCGGGTGCGCCTGCCCATCGTCGGGCGGCTGATCCCCATCGTGGCCGACGACTACGCCGATCCCGAGAAGGGTTCCGGCGCGGTGAAGATCACCCCGGCCCATGACTTCAACGACTTCCAGGTCGGCAAGCGCCATGGCTTGGAGATGATCAACATCCTCGATGACTTCGGCTGCATCAGCGATGCGGCGCCGAAGGCCTACCGGGGCCTGGACCGCTTCGTCGCGCGCAAGAAGGTGGTCGCCGAGTTCGAGGCGCTGGAGCTGCTGCGCGGCATCGACCCGACCCGGCACGTCGTGCCGCACGGCGACCGCTCGGGTGTTGTGGTCGAGCCCTACCTGACGGACCAGTGGTTCGTGGACGCCGTCACCCTGGCCAGGCCCGCCATCGCCGCGGTGGAGGAGGGGCGAACCGTCCTTGAGCCGGCCGCGTGGTCGAAGACCTACTTCGAGTGGATGCGGAACATCGAGCCCTGGTGCGTCTCGCGCCAGCTCTGGTGGGGTCACCGCATCCCGGCCTGGTACGGGCCCGACGGGGCGGTGTTCGTGGAGGAGACCGAGGCCGAGGCCCAGGCCGCCGCGAACGCCCACTATGGTGCGGAGGCCGCGCTGCGCCAGGACGAGGATGTCCTCGACACCTGGTTCTCCTCCGGGCTCTGGCCGTTCTCGACCCTGGGCTGGCCGGACCAGACGGACGACCTGAAGCGGTTCTACCCGACCCACACCCTGGTCACCAGCTTTGACATCATCTTCTACTGGGTCGCCCGGATGATGATGCTCGGCCTGCATTTCACCGGCGAAGTTCCCTTCCGGCGGGTCTTCTTCAACGCCCTGGTGCGCGATGCGTCGGGCAAGAAGATGTCCAAGTCCAAGGGCAATGTCATGGACCCCCTGGACCTCATCGACACCTATGGCGCGGACGCCCTGCGCTTTACCCTGACCGCCATGTCGGGGCAGGGCAGGGACATCAAGGTTTCTACCCAACGCATCGAAGGTTATCGAAATTTCGGTACCAAGTTGTGGAACGCCGCGCGGTTCTGCCAGGTCAATGGCTGCGCCCGGGCCGAGGGCTTCGATCCCGCTGGGGTGAAGGGGGCGGTCAACCGCTGGATCGTCGGCGAGACGGCGCGTACGGCCGGCGCCGTCACCGACGCCATCGCCGGCTGCGGCTTCGACGAGGCGGCCAACCTTCTCTACCGCTTCATCTGGAACACCTTCTGCGACTGGTATGTGGAGCTGTCCAAGCCGGTCCTGAACGGCGCCGACGCCGAGGCCCAGGCCGAGACCCGGGCCACGGCGGCCTGGGTGATGGACGTGATCCTCAAGCTGCTGCACCCGGTCATGCCCTTCCTGACAGAGGAGCTTTGGGACCAGACCGCCGACCTGGGCGCCGCCCGGGCTGAACCCCTCCTGATGGCCGCCCGCTGGCCGGACCTGTCGGCGCTTGCGCCCGACGCCGCCGCCGCCGCCGAGGTGGGCCTGGTTATCGCCGCCATCGCCGAGGGCCGCTCTGTGCGCTCAGAGCTCAACGTGCCCCTGGGCGCGCGGCCGCCCCTGCTGGTGGTCGAGGCCGACCCGGCTCAGGCGGCCGTGCTCGCCGCCTACGCTCCGGTTATCGGCCAGATGCTGCGGGTCTCCGAGGTCCGGGTCGAGGCCTCGGCGCCGGCCGGCGCCATCCCCTATGTGGTCCAGGGGGCGACCCTGGCTCTGCCGGTGGCCGAGTTCATCGACCTCGCGGCCGAGAAGGCCCGCCTGTCCAAGGAGATCGCCGGTCTCGCCGCCACCGCCGAGCAGACCCGCCGCAAGCTCGACAACCCGGACTTCGTGGCCCGGGCGCCCGAGGAGGTGGTCGAGGAGAACCGCGAGCGCCTCGCCGAGGTCGAGGCGGCGCGCGAGCGCCTTCAGTCCGCCCTGGCCCGCCTGACCTGACCTCCCCCCTTCCGGTCCTGAGCCGGGGTCGGTTTTCCACCCGACCCCGGCCCGGTCGCTCGCCCTGGCGCTCCGGGCGAGTCATCTTGTTTTGCCAGCCTGCTGGCTCAAGAGGCGCGAGCCAAGGTCGGACCTCTTCTTGTTTCCTCCATGGCATCCGCCAGGGTGGCGCCGGGGCGCCGGCGGAGGTCGTCAGAAGCGTCGGGAAACGCCGACCAGAAAGTCAAAGGTCTGATAGTCCGCCCTCAGCTTCTTACCACCGGGGCCGGACAGGTTGGGGCTGTCGATCGCAAAGGCGCGAACCTCTCCGAACCCGGACCAACGATCGCCGAATGCAAATTCAGCACCGGCGATGGCCTGATAGGCGAGGCGACCTGAACTCGAGTACGACCCCACCGCGCTTGAGGGCGGCGCTGAGGGCCCCTTCTGCTTCGTCAGGTCAAAGTCCACCTCGCGGGTGAAGCCGATACCCGCACCCACATAGGGTCGCAGCGGGCCGACTTCACCGATGCTGTAGAGACCGTTCACGAGGATCGCGGTCGAAGCGTAGTCGCCGCCGCCCGCGAAGCTGTCAGGCACTTTGACGTCACTCGACCGATAGGTGTACTCGATCTCGGCCCGCCATGGCCCTTCATAGTCGTAGCCGAAGGCGCCTCCCGCCAGCGTGCTTCCGCTGAACTTCCCGGACGCCGAGGAGACGCCAACGCTCACCCTGGTGTCGCTAAGGGTCGAAATCCCGCCATACGCACGGGCATAGAAACCCGCCTGGTCACCCGCGTCCTGTGCAACAGCAGCGCCTCCTGCGAGGAGGGCGCCGGTAAGCGTCGCCAGAAGGATCTTGGACTTGAGTTCAAACATACTGAAACCTCCGTTGTACTGGAGGCCGGCATCTATGAATGAGCACCGACCGCGACAAGGCGCTCTGCACGAACGGCGCCCGCGACTGCACAAACGGACTCGCCGGGCGCGAACGGCGCGAGCACCCTTATCAAGGGAAGAGGCGCGACCAATGCATGGGCTGCTCGTTCAACCGACGCTTATGCTGCACTCCGGGTGCGTCCCGTCGATCCGCCTATGCGCGGAGGGGCAGCGCCCAGGCCGCTGAGAGATGCGGCGCAGGCCTGGTCAATCCGTCGTCAGACGCTTGAAAGGCGGGCGATGATCGTCGCTTGCCGCCGCCGGCCAATCGGCAGTCGCGTTCCGCTGGTCAGAACGCAGAACACGCGTCCCTGGTCCCTTTGGATGTTGGCCACATGGGAATGGGCCACCCAGTGTGAGCGATGAATCTGGGAGCCATTCGAACTTGAAGCGGCGAGTTCAGCCACAGCCTGCCCAAAAGGATAGAGGATCAGCGCGTTCCCATTCACCGTCTCGACCCGCAGGTAGTGGAGCTCGGCCGTCAGTGCGACAAGGTCGTCTCCCAGCGAACTTGGCACACGAGACCAGAACGGCGGCGTCTCCGAGGCCAGGGCGAGCGCTGGCGACTGATCCTCAAGACGCAGGGGCGCCGGCTGAGCGATCCGGCTCAACTCCTGAAGGGCTGGCTGCGGCCTGTGACCCGTCTCCCTCAGAGTCGGCAAACGAAGGTTGCGCGCGGCGTTCAGCCCGACCCAGATGAAAACTGCGGCGGGAGCGGTGTCTGCGAAGGCATTCAGGACCTGATGAGGCCAGGTCAGGTTCACGTCGTCCGAGACCGCCGCCAAACCGAAGACCTCATCCAGCCCGGTTCCAATGGGCGCGAAGAGAGCGGTGCCGATCAGGCCCGCAAGCGTAATCTGAATCCAGGGGTTCAGGCGTCGCAATGGCGGAACCCGCGAAAGAACCGACTGGCTGACCTGCATCAGGAAGAGCAGCCCGCCCGCATGGAGGAGCCAGAACAGAAACCGTTCAATCAGCCCGAGTGACCGGGAGGGCTCCGGGTCCAGAAGCGTGAAAAGGGTGACCAGACCCAGGCCTGCGAACAACAGAAAATGGGGCCAGGAAAGCGTCGCCTGACGGGGGTGGATTTCACCAGGGCTCATGCTGCGGTTTTGGTGTCTCTAACCGCCGACGTCAAGCAAGTCTGAGCCCGATTCAGCCGGTCTGGCGCCACTGGGCCGGGGGCCCCGGCTCGACTGTCCGGACATCTCGATCCGGTCCTGACGCGAGGTCAGTCTTCCGCCGCCCTTGGCCGAAGACTATGCTTATCTAGGACACGACAGCGGACCGGCGCAGGGAGGCGTGCGAGGCCATGAATTTCGATTTCTCCGAGGACCAGAAGTTCCTCAAGAACGAGGCGAGACGCTTCCTCGAGGCCAACTGTCCCACCAGCCGGGTGCGAAAGGTCCTGGACGATGCCTCTGCGACCTGGGACCCCGAGCTCTGGAAGGCCGTCGCCGGCCAGGGCTGGCTGGGCGCCGCCATTCCCGAGGAACACGGCGGCCTGGGCCTTGGGCGGCTTGAGCTCTGCGTGATCGCCGAGGAACTGGGCCGGGCCGTCGCTCCCATCCCCTTCGCCTCCACCGTCTACATCCTGGCCGAAGCCGTCATGATGGCCGGGTCCGAGGCCCAGAAGGCCTCCGTGCTTCCGGGCATCGCCGCCGGCGATGTGATCGGCGCCCTCGCCACCTCCGAAGGCCCCGGCGCCCTCTCCGCCTCCGGCATCCGCGCCTCGGTGGAGGGCGGGAAGCTCTCGGGAACCAAGATCCCCGTGACCGACGGCGGGATCGCCACCCACGCCCTCGTCCTCGCCCGGGAGGGCGGCCAGCCCGGCCTCTTCCTGGTCGACCTGTCGTCGGCGGGCGTCACCCGCGAGACCCTCTCCACCCTCGACCCCTCCCGCGACGCCGCCAGGCTGGTGTTCGACAAGGTCCCGGCCGAGCGTCTCGGCGGGGCGGGCGAGGGTCTGGCCCTTGTCGAGCGCATCCTCGACCGCGCCGCGGTCCTCCTGGCCTTCGAGCAGACCGGCGGCGCCGACCGCGCCCTCGAAATGGCCAAGGAATACGCCCTGGAGCGCTTCGCCTTCGGCCGGACCATCGCCAGTTACCAGGCCATCAAGCACAAGCTGGCCGACATGTACGTCAAGAACGAGCTGGCCCGCTCCAACGCCTATTACGGCGCCTGGGCCCTCAACACCGACGCCCCCGAGCTTCCCGTCGCGGCCAGCGCCGCCCGGATCGCCGCCTCCGAGGCCTACTGGTTCGCCTCGAAGGAGAACATCCAGACCCACGGTGGCATCGGCTTCACCTGGGCCGTCGACTGCCACCTGCACTATCGCCGCTCACGCCAGCTCTCCCTGGTCGCTGGCGCGCCGCGGACCTGGAAGGACCGCCTCGTCAGCCATCTCGAACGCCGCAACGCGGCTGCCTGAGAAGGATACGGATCATGGATTTCAACGATACGCCCGAAGAAGCCGCCTATCGCCAGAAGGTCCGGACCTGGCTCGAGGCCAACGCCCCGCGCACCCGCTCCGGCGACGATGACGGGGAGGGCGGGGGCGACCTCGCCGCCGCCAAGGCCTGGCAGGCCAGGAAGGCCGCCGCCGGTTTCGCCTGCATCACCTGGCCCCGGGAATGGGGCGGGCAGGGCGGCACGCCCATCGACAGCGTGATCTTCAGCGAGGAGGAGGCGCGCTATCCCATCCCCTCCAACCCCTTCCAGATCGGCCTGGGCATGTGCGTGCCCACGGTGATGAACTTCGCCGACCAGGCCACCAAGGACCGCTTCGGCCCGCCCGCCATCCGCGGCGAGGAAATCTGGTGCCAGCTCTTCTCCGAGCCCAGCGGCGGCTCCGACGTCGCCGCGGCCCGCACCCGCGCCGAGAAGGCGCCGGACGGCTCGGGCGACTGGATCATCAACGGCCAGAAGGTCTGGACCACCGGCGCCCAGTTCTCGGACTTCGGCATCGTGATTGTCCGGACCGACCCGAACCTGCCCAAGCACAAGGGCCTGACCATGTTCTGGGTCGACATGAAGGACCCGGGCATCGAGGTCCGTCCGATCCACCAGATGTCCGGCGGTTCGGGCTTCAACGAGGTCTTCTTCACGGACGTCCGGGTCAAGGACAGCCAGCGCCTGGGCGGCGTGGGCGACGGCTGGAAGGTCTCGCTGGTCACCCTGATGAATGAGCGCCTGGCGGTCGGCGGCGCCACGGGCGCGGGCTGGTCCCAGTTCCTCGAGGCGGCGCGCGACACTACCGGCGTCGACGGCGCGCCCCTGCTGAAGGAAAGCGCCGTGCGCGAGAAGCTGGCGGACTGGTACGTCCAGGCCGAAGGCCTGCGCCACGCCCGCAACCGGACCATGACCGCCCTCTCCAAGGGCCAGACCCCCGGGCCGGAAAGCTCCATCGGCAAGATCGTCTCGGCCACCCTCATGCAGGACCTGGCCAATGAGGCGGTCGAGATGCTGGACCAGTACGGCATCATCAACGACCCGGACCTCGCCCCGCTGTCGGGCGGTTTCCACGGATCGCTGATGATGGCCCCGGGCCTGCGCATCGCCGGCGGCACCGACGAGATCCTGCGGAACATCATCGCCGAGCGCGTCCTGGGCCTGCCTGGCGACATCCGCCTGGACAAGGACGTCGCCTTCAAGGACGTGCCGACGGGCCGCTAGGCCTGTGGGGGCGGTCCGGCCTGACGGTGGACAACCTCCTGTCGCTCTGCGCCATACTGTTGGCCTTGCCTGGCGGTGAGTTCGCTCGCTGGCGCATGGATTGAACGTTCCGGCCCCGGGCTGAAGTTCCCGGGTCCGACTGGGGGACTACCGATGAAGACTCTTGCCCGCACCGCCTCGCGGATGGCCCTCGCGCTGGGCCTCGCCGCCGCCCTGCCTGCGGCGGCATCCGCCCAGGACAGCAAGGACGCGCCCAAGTGGGATGTCGCCGCGCCGCCGGGAATGAAGGTGCGCCAGGTCCCGATCACGGTCGATGAAGGGACCTGGATGAACCTGGACGTCAGCCCCGACGGGCAGACCCTGGTCTTCGACCTCCTGGGCGACATCTACACCCTGCCCATCACCGGCGGGACGCCGACGCGCATCTCCGAGGGACTGCCCTACGAGACCCAGCCGCGCTTTTCCCCCGACGGCCGGCGGATCGCCTTCACCTCGGACCGGGGCGGCGGCGACAACATCTGGATCATGAACCGTGACGGCAGCGACAAGCGCCAGCTGACCCAGGAAAGCTTCCGCCTGATGAA
>NZ_JADBZL010000115.1:0-6379 GCF_020402505.1 Phenylobacterium sp.
AGAGGGGTTCAACTCCTGGCGGAAGCCCGCGAGCTGGTGGGCGAGCTCGGCCTGGCCGTCTGTCCCGTCGCCCTGTCGGATCGCGCCGCCTTCGCACACGCCACCGCCGCCGGGAAAGTCGCCGGGGAGACGGATCCGCAGGGGAAGGCCGCCGCCGAGGCCGCCAGGCTCTGGAAGTGGATATGCGAACAAGTCGGCATGCCAACACGCGAACACGCCAACAAGTCATCACGAAGGAAGGGCCAATGAGCCGATTCAAGGGCCTTAAGGCCGAGGTCGCCGCCAGGACAACGCCGCCACCAGCTGCGGCCTCGAGCTCGTCGACCACAACCAGGGCGAAGGCGCGGGAAGGCAAGCGCGCCGTGGTGGGCTACTTCTCCGAGGATTTGAGCCGCCAGCTGCGCATGCTGGCCGTCGAGGAAGGCTCCACGGTCCAGGCCCTGGTCGGCGAGGCCATCGACCTGCTGCTGCAGGCGCGAGGCAAGCACACGTTCGGGGAGCGCTAGACGTGGGCGGCTTCCTTGCGCGGGTCGTCCTGCATACGGCGCTGTTTGTCCCTTCGGTTGTCCTGTGGATCTTCGGCGGCTGGGTTCTGGCCCTGATCGTCGCGCTATGGGTCGTCGGCCACCATGAAGCGCCGTTCGGCGTCTTCCTGATGGTGATCCTCTATCCGCTCACCGGCTGGTGGCTGGGCGTAACGAATGCGTGGGCCGGAAACCCTGTCGGGTGACGAAAGTAACTGGAGGCATTGATGAAGCTGAACCTCAACGCCCTGATCGCCTATTCCATCCTCGCGGTGATCACCGCTTTGAACCTGGTAGGAATAAAGCCGACGCTGTCGCCTGGTTTATCGTTTGCGATGGGAACAGCCCTCGCGTTCTTTGCGGCGTTCCTTTCCGACCGAGCTAGAGACGAATGGGCCCGCACGGGATGGGGCTATGAGACCGTCTTGAGGACGACTGTGATGGGGCTAGCAGCCTTCTTCGCGTGGACCTGTTACCTAATGGCGTTCTATCTAGCGGCTTCTGGAGAGCGATAGCTAAGCCTGACTAGATCCTCGACGCCGCCAGAGATCGACGATGAAAAGGACCAGCTGCGGGAGGGCGTAAGTCTGGAGCGCCTGCGCCCCTGCGAAGGGTCCGCCATCAGCCATGCCGAGGCCGCCCAACACCGTAGCAACGGCAAGGGAACCTGCATGACAGGCCAGCACTCGCCAATTGCCGCCGCCGGTCCATTTACGCGTCAGCCATAGGAACAACCTGCTGACCAGGAAGCAGGGGACGAACGCCCCGGCGAGGACCACCAGGGCGAGACCCGCCTCGCCCATAAGGCCGGCGCCCAAGGCCATCGTTTCGCTTAAGCTCGACATCGCCTGCCCTTCCTCCGCCGTGGAGCACCACACCAACCACGCGTGTGATTTTCGCTGTTTTTTTATTACGCCCCACACTGGGCGAATCCCGGAACCGGAGCTCGGCCTTCTCAACCAGGCGATAACGTCACGCCTGTGATACGCCAGCCCCCGCAGGACGCCCTAGAGGATCACAGGCGTGACGTTCGCGTAACCTATTCGAGCCTGAAAAATCTGGCGGCTGCAGCCCCTTTTTACGGATGCCAGAAATTCAGGGCCGCGCCCCTTTTTATGGCGCCGAAAAATTCGGAATGCTCCACTATCGAGCACCAGTTTAGTGAGGCCGTCGCCTAAATCGGCCTATTTTACGGCCTCCGAAAAATTGGCCCTCGCCCCCGTGCGCGTAGTGTGCGGCGGTTGGTCCGCGCCCCTTCAGGCGGGGATGTCGCCCAGGGGTGAAGCTGCATCCCTCGAAAAGCCCATTTTCCGGTCGCTGGGCGGCCTGGGCGTGAACCGGCATACCAAACCACCGGAAAGCCGCTCCTGGCCGTCCTGGGCCTTCTGGCGGCCATGCAGGGCGCGAGCTGTCGCGAAGTCGATCACCTGGGTGTCGTGCCACACCGCCTGGCGCTGGGCCTCCACGAGATCGAGCCAGGCCAGCGTCTCGGCGAAGTAGCGATTGAAGCTCATCGTTGCGCCCTCCGGCCTGCTGGTTTCTGCCTGCGCCGCATCTCCGCAGCGAGGTCGGCGAAGTCAGACGCCGAGGGCTTTTCGACCACCGGAAAATCGTGCTGCTCGCCGTGTGAGACCTGATCTGAGGATGAATTGATATCACTTTGAAGCATCGTTGAAGACACATTGAAGTCTGCAATTCCGCCGAAAATGTCGTTGAGGGTGTCGTCTAGTTGGGCAGAGGGACTGCTCGCTTCCCTTGCGTCAATCACGGCGTCGAGACGCCTCCGCCTTTCTTCCCAGTCCAGCGGCGGATCATCTGCAGGACGGCTGAACGTGAAGCGTCCAGGCTCGCGGGCGAGCATGTGCTGGACGCTGGCCGGGGATTCCGCCTCGGCGATCCGCCGGAAACCTTCGACCGCTTGCTGCGCCCGCTCCTGGGCTATGCGGCGCCACCGGCTTGTGTTGGTCGTCCAGGCCCGGTTGCGCATCCGCAGGACGCCGACCAGCGCGACTTCGCCCATGTGGCGCGGGGCGACAAGCGTGAAGGCTTCTGGGGCCTGGCCGTCAAATTCATCAAACCGGTCCACGTCGTCCCCCGGATGCAGGACCGCCGCCGCCAGGGTCGCCCATGCGCCGCTCACGCTCTCAAGCGCGCCAGGCACAACCTTGCCGCTGCGCACCAGGGCCACCGGATAGACCAACGCTGCGTCCGGCTGGTCGTCTTCGGCGAGGTGATAGGCCCATTCGATCGCGCCCAGGTCTTCCAGGCGCCTGACATTGCGCCAGAAGGTGTCGGGATCCTTCCTCGCGTGGTGACGTTCAAGGCCGCGCCAATTCGTCCACTGGCCTTCATCCGTAAACTGCCAGAGCTGGTGCATGCCCGTGGCGACCACTGACTTCCGACTGAACCGCCTGCGCAAGGTGAGTCGGTCTATCCCGTCGCGCTCGGTGAGATCCTGCTGCGCGTAGAAATCGACCAGAAGCTGCAGGGCCTCTGGGTCTCGCGCCTCCCGTAAGCGCTCCACGATGCTCGGCTGGCCATCGTCGCGGCGCACCAGGGTCTTCGGTATGAAGGCGGCCCGTCCCTCTGGTCTCTCAAGCAACCGCCACAAGCCCTGGCCCTCGCGGGTGAACCAGCCGAGGGCTTCTCCTCGCCGCGCCGTCTCCCTGTCCGCCTTGCTTGTCGGCTGAATTCCGTTTCGGACCCTCTCGGCCAGTCTCGCCATTGCGGCTGGCATGGGCGGGCGCTCCAGGGGCGGCATGTCAAACCGCGGTCTCGGCGCACCGGGTGGTGTCAGCTCCACCACCAGGCCAGCTGCTTTCAGCCCGTCCACCTTCTGGCGAGCTTTTCGCCAGGTCAGGCCCATGTGTCGACTGATCGCATCTCTCGACCAGGTGCTGGTGCGGCTGTCCCGCCCAGTCCCGCAGGCCATGACCAGGTAGGCCGCCGCGTAATCGGCGCCGAGATCACACGCCTTGGCGAAGGTCGGCGCATCGACGACGAAGAATTCGCCTCGCCCCTTAGCTGAGCGCCGTTCAGGCATGATCGACCAGGCGCACGCCTGGGCCACCGCCGAGGCTGGGCGCTTCTCGATCCATGAACACCAGGCCGCCGCGCTCATATGCCGTGCGCAGGGCGCTCGCCGTGGATGTGAAAACGTCCTGACCAGCCTCGAGGCGCACCAGGGTGTTTGTGCCGATCGCTGCGGCCTTGGCCGCGTCCCGAATCGACCACCCAAGAGCTGCTCTGGCCATGCGGCTTTGCTGTGCTGAGATCATGGTTGGAACATACCACGAACTGGGGTTCGAGTAATCATCAAAGGGTGCTTTTCCACGAGGGATTCAGATTCTCTTGGATTCTAATTCCGGCCCCTCATGCCATAGAAACCATTGAGGAAATTCGGCCTCGATGTGCCAGATTTGGTGGGGACGTGTGCCGAATCTGGTGGGGTCATGTGCCGAATCTGGTGGGGTCATGTGCCAGATTTGGTGGGGTTGATGTGCCATCGCCGGGTGCTAGTCATGGCACATGGGAACGGGCCAGCCGACCGGGCGCACCATGCGGGTTGCGCACAAGCTCCGAGCCGAGGGTTCGGGCGACATGGCGCTGGCCGTCGAGCTGATCGACGTTCACCTGCCAAGGGGCGACCAGGAACTGAGCCTGGTCGCACGCCGCAGCCTGTTGCTCATGCTTGAGGCCGCCGCCGGGGATGCCTGGCGGTATGAATTCCACCGGATCGCCAAGCGGGATCTGCGCGGAAAGCACGCCAGCATGGAGCACGTCCGCGCCGCCTTCGCCGATCTGATGGGCGTCTGGTTCTCGCATGGCGACATGCTCGAGGGCCGGAAGTCCACCCGCCGGTTCCATCTGCTGGATGAGATCCACGACCAGGACGACGCCGCCGCATCGGCTGTGGTGCTGTTCCGGTTCAGCAAGCGCGCCTGCGAGATGTTCGAGCGGTCGGACGTTTACGCTCGGCTGAGCCGGGAGGCGATTGTTCGGTTCCGATCAACCTACGCGCTGCGCGCCTACGAGGTCGGGGCCGCGCTCTACAGTCGCAGGGATCCGACCTGGCGGGGCGACGTCCAGGCCCTGCGCAAGCTGCTGCAGGTGCCCGAGGGAACCTATCTGAACTTCGCCCAACTGCGCCGCCGGGTGCTCGAGCCTGCGAAAGAGGAAATCGACCAGCTCGCCGAATTCGACATGACCTGGCGCGAGACCACGAAGGGCCGCCAGGTCATCGGGGTTGAACTGCGGTTCGCATCCAAGGGCCGCCGCCAGGCCCTCGCCGCCGCCGAGGAAAACCAGCGCCATTCCGCAGGCCGCAGGGCGCGCCGCGAGGGAACCACGGAGACCATCGTTGAGCCCGTCGAGCGCTTGGCGGGCGTCCTGTCCTGGCCGTCCGACGATGTGGTGTCGCCCTACTCGGGAGCCGAGCTCCACGCCATCGGGCGCGAGCATGGAGGCGGCTGGGATGTCTCCCGCCTGGCCACCGCCTACACCGCCTTCATGGGCGACAAGCGGCGGGATCTGACAGGGGATCGCCTGCGGAAGTCCTGGCGGGGCTTCTGTGAGGCCAAGGCGCGAGACTGGGGGCCGCCAGGCTAGGCCGCAGCCGGAAGCCTGCGCAGGATGTCCCGCACGGTCGCCGCGTGCCATTGGCCGCCACGCCGGGTGACGATGCCGCGCCGGTTCAGCTCGACCGCCAGCGCCCGCAGCGACGTGTGCCCCGCCGACGTGATGTCGTCGATGATGGGCCGCAGGTCCGTGGCGAAGCGGTCGGCGCCCTCGCGGATCACCGCCACGGAGGCCGCGTTGCCCTTGTCGGCCCGCACCAGGGCCGCCGCGCCGTTCGGGTTGCCCAGGCGCACGCCGCGAGCCCGAGCCGCCGCCAGCGCTTCCTTGGTCCGCCGGGAGATCGCCTTGCGCTCGGCCTGGGCGACCGCCGCCATGATGTGAATGGTGAGCTCGTTCGCCTCCGGCATATCAGCCGCCACGAACTGGGCGCCCGAGTCCTGCAGGGCCGCGAGGAAGGCGACGTTGCGGCTGAGCCGGTCCAACTTGGCCACCACCAGCGTTGCGCCCGTCACCTTGGCCAGGTGCAGGGCCTTGGCGAGCTCGGGGCGGCTGTCGAGCTTGCCGGATTCGACTTCCACGAATTCGCCGACCACCTGGCAGGCGCGCCCGCCGCAGTATTGCGCCACCGCCTGTCGCTGGGCCTCGAGGCCGAGGCCGCTCCGCCCCTGGGCGGCTGTGGAAACCCGGAAGTAGGCGACAACCCGCATGTGAAACCCTCCTGTATGGAATGGCGCAACGCTCGTTTGTCCATTCCCAACACTGGTGACAGATACACCATCCAGAGGCATAATCAACCCAACACGCGAACGTGCTAACACGCCAACATGCGAGCAAGCGCCCATGACAACCCTCGCCATCGTGAGCCAGAAGGGCGGGAGCGGGAAAACGACACTGGCCGTGCACGTCGCCGCCGCCGCCGCCGCCGCTGGCAAGGTCGCCGTCATCATCGACACGGACCCGCAGGCCACCGCAGCCGCCTGGGGTGACTGGCGCGGCGGGGCCGAGCCGGAAGTCATCACGTCGCCGCCGACCCGCCTGGCCAAGACCCTCGAGGGCGTCCGCGAGCTCGGGGCCGAGGTTGTCGTCATCGACACGCCGCCGCACGCCGACGCCGCCGCACGCGAGGCTGTGAAGGCCGCCGACCTGGTGTTGATTCCGACCAGGCCGCGAGCCTTCGACCTACACGCCATCCAGGCGACCGCCGACCTGGTGCGGTATGCAGGCAAGCCCGCGTTCGTGGTGCTCAACGCCGGATCCGCCAGAGGGGTTCAACTCCT
>NZ_JADBZL010000116.1:0-13468 GCF_020402505.1 Phenylobacterium sp.
CCGTACTTGAAGCGGCGGACGCCGGCGTAGTCGGCCAGGCGGGCCTCGTCCACGACGATCGGACCGACGGTCTCCTCCGGCTTGCGGCGCATGAGGTCCCGGACCGCCTTGCGGGCGAGGTTGCCGATCTCACGCTCCAGAGAGCGCACGCCGGCCTCCCGGGTGTAGTAGCGGATCAGGTCGCGCAGGGCCGCGTCGGGCAGCTCGAACTCGGCGGCGGTGAGCCCGTGGTCCTTCATCTGCTTGGGCAGCAGGTGACGGCGGGCGATCTCGACCTTCTCATCCTCGGTGTAGCCGGGGATGCGGATGATCTCCATGCGGTCCAGCAGGGGCTGGGGCATGTTCAGGCTGTTCGCCGTGGTGACGAACATCACCGGGCTGAGATCATAGTCCACTTCCAGGTAGTGGTCGGCGAAGGTGGCGTTCTGCGCCGGGTCCAGCACCTCCAGCAGGGCCGAGGACGGGTCACCCCGCCAGTCGGCGCCCATCTTGTCGATCTCGTCGAGCAGGAAGAAGGCGTTGGTGGACTTGGCCTTCTTCATCGACTGGATGATCTTGCCGGGCATGGAGCCGATGTAGGTCCGGCGGTGACCGCGGATCTCGGCCTCGTCGCGCACGCCGCCGAGCGACACGCGAACGAACTCACGGCCCGTCGCCTCGGCGATGGACTTGCCCAGGGAGGTCTTGCCGACCCCGGGCGGACCCACCAGGCACAGGATCGGGCCCTTGAGGGAGCCGGTGCGCGACTGGACGGCGAGGTACTCGAGGATGCGCTCCTTGACCTTCTCAAGGCCGTAGTGGTCGTTCTCGAGGATGGACTCGGCCTTCATCAGGTCGATCGGCTTCGACTTCGCCTTGCCCCACGGAATGGACAGCAGCCAGTCGAGATAGTTCCGCACGACGGTGGATTCCGCCGACATGGGGCTCATCGACCGCAGCTTCTTGAGCTCGGCGTTGGCCTTGATGCGGGCTTCCTTGGACAGGCGGGTGCGCTTGATGCGCTTTTCCAGCTCGGCCAGCTCGTCGCGCTCGGCGTCCTGTTCGCCCAGCTCCCGCTGGATCGCCTTCATCTGCTCGTTCAGGTAGTACTCGCGCTGGGTCTTCTCCATCTGCCGCTTCACACGGCTGCGGATTTTCTTCTCGGTCTGCATGACCGAGATCTCGCCCTCCATGAGGGCGAAAACCTTCTCCAGGCGCTTGGAGACGCTGAAGACTTCGAGCAATTCCTGCTTCTCGGCGATCTTGACGTTGAGGTGCGAGGCGACGCGGTCGGCCAGCTCGCCCGGGTTCTCGATGGCCGAGAGGGCGGCCAGGGCCTCGGGCGGCACCTTCTTGTTCAACTTCACATAGGCCTCGAACTGATCGATCACCGCCCGGCTCAGGGCCTCGACCTCGGCGGAGGGCGCCGCGTCCTCGGTGACGAGGGCGACCTCGCCGGCGAACCATTCGGATTCGTCCAGGAACCGGACGATCCCGGCGCGGCCGCGGCCCTCGACCAGGACCTTCACCGTTCCATCGGGAAGGCGCAGCAGCTGGAGGATGGCGGCCACCACGCCGACGTCGTAGATGTCGGACTGACCGGGGTCGTCATCATCCTTGTTCTTCTGGGTGGCGAGCAGGATTTCCCGCTCGGTGGACTTCATCGCTTCCTCCAGAGCCCGGACGGACTTCTCCCGGCCCACGAAGAGCGGCACCGGTTGGTGTGGGAAGACGACGATGTCCCGCAGGGGAAGGATTGGAAGCTTACGGGCTTCGGTCATGGTCACATACTCCTATCCGCCCCCCTCCATTGAGCAGGAACGGTCACGCCTCCCTGCGACAATCGCCAGGGTCGGCGCCTCGCGGTTAAATGTGGCGCGTCGGGGGTCCGGTTCAAGCCATGCGGGCCAGACAGTCGTGGACAACCCCGGAAAACGGGCGCCAGGATCCCGGATCAGTTGAGCTTGGTGAGGGTCGCCGCACCGTTGTCGTAGCGGCAGGTAAAGGCATAGGAGACCGCCTTGGGGCCCGCATCCACGGACACATAGCCCTGAACGGTCCATCCGCCGGAAGAGGCGGTGGTGGTGGTGATGCGGTCGATCCGGGGCCGCTGACCATAGGCCGAAACCCGATTGACGGCTTCCAGCCGGCAGGCCTCCACAGCGACGCCGGAGGACGAGGACGAGGACGAAGACGAGGAACCGGACGACGGCTTGTCCTTGTCGCTGTTGGCCGCCGCGATCGCCCCGACCACCAACCCGCCGAGGATCAGGCCTCCGATCAGGGCGCCGGTGTCATCCTTCTTGCTGCTTCCGTAGTCCGGATAGCTATTGTCCGGATAGTAGCCGTAGCGGTCTTCAACCCGGAACCGGGCCCGGCAGCCGCCGTCCACCCAGATGCCCCGGCGGTCCCGCCCCCAGGTGGACCCCTCAATGCAGGCTCCGCGGCCGCTGGAGTACTGACGGTCCAGCCAGACCCGCCCGGGGGAGTAGACCGGACACCAGCTCCGCCGGTAGTCCTGCGAGGCGCAGGTCACATAGGAGTCGGCCCGCGCCGGGACGGGAGGCGCAACGCCCGCCACGGTGGCGGTGGCGGCGGCGGCGATCAGCAGGACGGGGCGCATGGCGGTCTCCTTGCACGGCCTACGAGAACTTACGCAAGCGGTTGTGCAGGCGGCAAGCTGAATGCAAGCTGACCGGGAAACGGGGCGGAGGGTGCGATGAAGAGATTCCTGGCGGGACTTGTCCTGGCGGCGGCGGCGGCCTCCCCCGCAATGGCTGGCGGACTGGAGGATGCTCTGGCCCGGGGCGTCTTGCGGGTCTGCACCGCAGAGGCTGCGCCCTTCGCCGTCAGGACCCCTTCGGGCGAGCTGATCGGTCATGAGGTGGACATTGCGGCGCGGCTGGCCAGCGACCTGGGCCTGTCCCTCGACCTCAAGGTGACGCCGCCGCGCGAGGTTCTGAACCGGCTGAACGCAGGGGACTGCGATGTCGCCATCTCCGCCCTGGCCATCGACCCTGCAAGGCTTGTCCAGGTCTGGATGACCAATCCCTATTCGGAATCGGACATCCGGATCGTGGCGAGCGCCAACGCCCCCTTCCGCGTCGAGCAGCTCAATGTTCCGGACTCCGTGATCGGCGTGGTGACAGGCACCCTGGCCGCAGAGGCGGCGCGGACCCGGCTGCCCTCCGCCACCTTCCGCGAATTTCCGGACCTGCTGGCGGCGCAGCGCGCCCTGGACGACGGAGCCATCAACGCCCTGGCCTTCAAGGAACCGGTCCCGACCCTGACCGTGGCCGCCGCCAAGCCCCAGCGCTACGCAGTGGGCGACGGGCCATCCCTCGCCCGCACGGCGGACGCTATGGCGCTCCGCAAGGGCGACGTGAACCTGCTGAACTTCCTCAATGGCTGGATCTCGGCCCGGCGCCGCGACGGATTCCTGAACTCGACCCACGCCTACTGGCTGACCGGGATCGACTGGATGGCCCGGCTGAAGCCGGCCGCCGAGACCCGATAGGTCAGGCCGCGCCGCCCTTGTCGCGCCGCTCGGAATAGATCACCAGCGGCTGTGACCGCCCTTCCACGACCTCGGCGTTGACGACAACCTCCTCGACGCCCTCCCAGGTCGGAAGCTCATACATGGTGTCGAGCAGGATGCCCTCGAGGATGGAGCGCAGGCCCCGGGCCCCGGTCTTGCGGGCGATCGCCTTGCGCGCCACCGACGACAGGGCGTCGTCCGTGAAGGTCAGCCCGACATTCTCCATGTCGAACAGGCGCTGGTACTGCTTGACGAAGGCGTTCTTGGGCTCGGTGAGGATCTTCACCAGGGCCTTCTCGTCCAGGTCGTCGAGGGTGGCCAGCACCGGCAGGCGGCCGATGAACTCGGGGATCAGGCCGAACTTGAGCAGGTCGTCCGGCTCCACCTGGCGGAAGACGTCCCCGGTGCGCCGCTCGTCCGGATCGGAGACCTTGGCGCCAAACCCGATGGAGGTGCCCTGCCCGCGGGCCGAGATGATCTTTTCCAGGCCGGCGAAGGCCCCGCCGCAGATGAACAGAATGTTGGTGGTGTCCACCTGCAGGAACTCCTGCTGGGGATGTTTGCGACCGCCCTGCGGCGGCACGGAGGCCACCGTGCCCTCCATGATTTTCAGAAGCGCCTGCTGGACGCCCTCGCCGGACACGTCCCGGGTGATGGAAGGGTTGTCCGACTTGCGGCTGATCTTGTCGACCTCGTCGATGTAGACGATGCCGCGCTGGGCGCGCTCGACATTGTAGTCGGCGGCTTGGAGCAGCTTGAGGATGATGTTCTCGACGTCCTCACCGACATAGCCGGCCTCGGTCAGCGTCGTCGCATCGGCGACGGTGAAGGGCACATCGATGATCCTGGCCAGGGTCTGGGCCAGCAAGGTCTTCCCGGTGCCCGTCGGACCGATGAGCAGGATGTTGGCCTTGCCCAGCTCCACATCGTTGTTCTTGGTAGCGTGGTTGAGGCGCTTGTAGTGGTTGTGGACCGCCACAGCGAGGACCTTCTTGGCATGGTCCTGGCCGATCACATAGTCGTCGAGAACCTCCCGGATCTCCTTCGGAGTCGGAACGCCATCCTTTGATTTCACGAAGGAAATCTTGTGCTCTTCACGGATGATATCCATGCAGAGCTCGACGCATTCGTCACAGATGAACACCGTCGGGCCCGCAATCAGCTTGCGGACCTCGTGCTGGCTCTTGCCGCAGAATGAGCAGTACAGGGTGCTCTTGGAATCCCCGCCGGCGGCCTTGGTCATGCGTCTCTCACTCCTTCGGCGGACGATCCGTCGCCGCGCCGTCGAACCCGGGTCATTCCCTTAAGGTTGCGTTCAGTCTGCCGGAACCGGGTTGTCGAAGTGTTGACAGTCCCTGATCTCGGCCCAGATCACAAGTCCGGGGTCCCTTTTGACGGGCTATACCCGAAACCTGTGGCATTGTCGTCATGAGGCGAATCTGACGAAGGGCCTCTCCCCTGACGTTTGCAGAGACGATGATCCGGAAGTGCCCAAGACCCGCCTCCGAACCCCAGCGCCGATCGTTCTGTCGCCCGAGGACATCCCGGAGGATCCTTCCCGTCCCGTCGGCGTAGTGGCCTTCGACTTCGACGGCACCATGACGGTGCGGGACAGCTTCACCGCCTTCCTGGCCTGGCGGGCGGGCCCGGCGGACTGGGCCAGGGGCCTCGCGGCCCTGGCGCCGGCGGCGGGCCGGTACCTGGCGGACCGGGACCGGGGGCGGATGAAGGCGGCGGCTGTCAAACGGTTCCTGGCCGGCATGCCGCGGACCGAACTGGAGGCCCTGGCACGCGAGTTCGCCGAGGCCCAGGCGACGCGGCTCCTGCGTCCCGACGCCCTGCGCTCCTGGAGGTACTGGCGCGCCCGGGGGGCGACCCTGGCCATTGTCACCGCCTCGCCGGAAATCCTCGTGGCGCCCTTCGCCCGAGGCCTCGGCGCCGATCACCTTCTGGGCACGCGACTGGCGGTGGACGCGGACGGACGGATCACCGGCGACCTCGAGGGCGCCAACTGCCGGGGACCTGAAAAGACGCGTCGCCTGCGGGAGATTTTCGGCCCTGACCTGCACCTGGCGGCCGCCTACGGAGACACCGCTGGAGACGCAGACATGCTCTCCATCGCCGCCCATGCGGGATATCGGGAATTCCGCGAAAGGCCCTGAGGCTGCGGCGCGCGGATCAGTCCTCGCCGCGGTTCTCCTGCACGTGATCGACGAGGCCCCAGTCGCGGGCCTCCTCGGGCGTCATGAAGGTATCGGCGTCCAGCTTTTCCTCGACCTCGTCGTAGGTCCTGCCGGTATGCTTGGCGTAGATCTCGTTGAGCCGCCGCTTGATCTTCAGGATGTCCTCGGCGTGCCGCTCGATGTCCGAGGCCTTGCCCGAATAGCCGCCGGAGGGTTGGTGAACCATGATCCGGGCATTCGGCAGGCTGATGCGCTGGCCGGGGGCTCCGGCGGCCAGAAGGAACGAGCCCATGGAAGCGGCGTAACCCATGCAGAGGGTGGCCACCGGGCTGCGGATGTACTGCATGGTGTCGTAGATCGCGAGGCCCGACGACACCACCCCGCCCGGCGAGTTGATGTACATCTGGATCTCTTTCTTGGGGTTCTCGGCCTCAAGGTAGAGCAGCTGGGCGCAGACCAGGGCGGCCATGCCGTCCTCGACGGGACCGGAAACGAAGATCACCCGCTCCTTCAGGAGGCGGGAGAAGATGTCGAAGGCGCGCTCTCCACGGCTGGTCTGCTCGACCACCATGGGGACAAGGTTGAGGGCGGTCGTCACCATATCCGGCATTGGCGTGCACCTTCAGGCTGAAGCGGCGACTCCTCCGCGGAGACGCTCTCCTTCGATATCGCGTTTCGACAGGGGCATGGCAAGGCCGCGCCCCGGATTGACTCCGGCTTAAGCCTTGTAGGTCTCCGGCATGTCATCTTCCTTCAGAAGCTCCTCTTTGGAGACCTTCTCGTCCTCGACCTTCGCCTTGGAGACGATCAGGTCGACGACCTTTTCCTCGAAGATCGGCGCCCGGAGCTGGGCCTGGACGGAGGGGTTCTGGCGGAAGAAGTCAAAGATCTGCTGGGCCTGCTGACCATAGCGCATCGCCTCGGCGCGCATGGCCTCGGCCAGTTCCTGTTCTGTCACCTGGACGTTGTTGACCCGGCCGATCTCGGCGAGGACGAGACCCAGACGCACCCGCCGCTGAGCGATCTTGCGATACTCGGCCTCGAGCTGCTCGTCGGTCTTGCCGGCGTCCTCAGGGGGCAGGTTGCCGGCCGCCTTGTCCTGCTGGACCTGCTCCCAGATCTGCGAGAACTCGGCTTCGACCATGCGGGGCGGAAGCGGGAAGTCGTGCTTCTCGTCAAGAATGTCGAGCAGGGCGCGCTTCAGCTTGAAGCGCGTGGCGCTGGAGAACTGTGACTGCAGGTTCGACCGCAGAAGGTCCTTCAGCTTCGCAAGGTCCTCGACACCCAGCCGCTGGGCGAGCTCATCGTCGATCTTGCTGGCCTTGGGGGCGCGGACTTCCTTCACTGTGACGGTGAACTCGGCGTCCTTCCCGGCCAGGTGCGCGGCCTGGTACTCGGCCGGGAAGGTCACCTTGACCAGCACCTCGTCCTCCGGCTTGGCGCCGACCAGTTGCGCCTCGAAGCCAGGGATGAACTGGCCCGACCCGAGCGTCAGCGTCGCGTCCTCGGCAGACCCGCCCTCGAAGACTTCCCCGGCCACACGGCCGACGAAATCGATCAGAAGCTGGTCGCCATCCTTGGCCTTGGTGGTCTTGCCCTTGCGGGGCTCGTAGGTCTTGGAGGACTCCGCCAGCTCGGCGACGGCTTCGTCCACCTCCTTGTCGGTCGGCTCGTAGACCGGGCGCTTCAGGGAGATACCGGAGAAGTCGACGGGCTCGAACTCGGGGATCACCTCGAGCGCGATCTCGTAGGACAGGTCCGCCTTGCCCTCGACCACCTGCTGAATGTCGCCCTCGGGGCGCAGGTCCGGCTCGCCGGCGGGCCGGAGGTTGTTGTCCGACAGCACCTTCTGGGTGGTCTCGGTGATGGTCTGCTCGACCACCTCGCTCATCAAGGACCGGCCGAACATCTTGCGGACGTGACCGGCCGGGACCTTCCCCGGGCGGAAACCCTTGAGATTGAGGGTAGGCGTGATCTCGGCGATCCGGGCCTCGACCTTCTCCGCCAGCAGGGCGGAAGGTACGGTCACGCCATACACGCGGCTCAGACCTTCAACGGATTTCTCAACGATCTGCATCGACATTCAAGCCACCGGACCCTCCGCGCGCTGCGCAGGCCAGATCCGCCTTCTTCCGGAAAAACGGGCGCCGCCGAAAGCCGGCGGCGAGGGGGCGACCTTATGTCATGCGACCGGCCGCGGGCCAAGAGCAAAGCCGCCCTGCGCCGCTCCCGGCGCTCGGAAATTCGCGCAGGCCTGGACGGATGGAGACTCCCGGCGCGCACCGGCCTCGGATATCAACTCGCCTTCCCCGACCCGGATGGCCCGGGCGAGGATTTCGGGAGGCATCGGTGACGGATGAACCAGTTCGGCCGCCCGGGGAACCGCCCTTCCCCGGCATGGCCTGGGCGCCCGGCGGCGTCTTCACCATGGGATCGGACCGCCATTACCCTGAAGAGCGACCGGCGAGAGCGGTGCGGGTCGACGGGTTCTGGATGGACCTGACGCCCGTCACGAACCGTCAGTTCGAGGTTTTCGTCCGCGAGACGGGGCATGTGACGACGGCGGAAATCGCCCCAAGAGCCGAGGACTATCCCGGTGCGGACCCGAGGATGCTCCGGGCGGCTTCCCTGGTGTTCACGCCCCCGTCGGGGCCGGTCCCGCTGAATGATGTCTCGGCCTGGTGGACCTGGAGTTTCGGGGCCAACTGGCGCCGCCCCCGGGGCCCGAACAGCTCCCTTCGCGGCCTGGAAGATCACCCCGTGGTTCATGTCTCCTGGCATGATGCGGCCGCCTACGCCGCCTGGGCCGGAAAGTCCTTGCCGACGGAGGCGGAGTGGGAGTTCGCCGCATGGGGAGGACGCCCCGCCGAAACCGAATTCGCCTGGGGAACCGAGCTGACCCCGCAGGGCCGGCATATGGCCAACACCTTCCAGGGCGCCTTCCCCTATGCCAACACCTGCAAGGACGGGTTCCGCTGGACATCGCCGGTCGGCAGCTTTCCTGCGAACGACTATGGTCTCGTGGACATGATCGGCAATGTCTGGGAGTGGACGGCGGACTGGTACGCCGAAAACCCCGGCCAGGAGCCGAAAGGCCCCTGCTGCGTGACGGAAAATCCGCTCGGGGGCCGGGAGACCGACAGCTTCGACCCCGCCCTCCCCGGCATCCGGATTCCACGGAAGGTCCTGAAAGGCGGCTCACACATGTGTGCGCCAGACTACTGTCAGCGTTACAGACCCGCGGCCCGGCACGCTCAGTCCATCGACACCTCAATGAGCCATCTGGGTTTCCGCTGCGTCGTACGCCAGAAGGCATGAAGCTCAGCGGCCGCTTGTTTCTGGGCCTCAGCCGCCATAGGACGGCCTGACCGTCGCCCTCCTGGCGGAATTGGTAGACGCGCGGGATTTAGGTTCCCGTGCCGCAAGGCGTGCCGGTTCGACTCCGGCGGAGGGCACCAGCCTTTACGGGCGGGCGTAGAGGTCGGAGAGCACCTGCGGGGCGAGGTCGGGCAGGTCTTCCGAAATCAGACCGGGCCCGAACCTTTCCGCTGCCTGAGCGTGAATCCAGGCGCCGGCGCAGGCAGCGTCGAATCCGGAAGCGCCCTGGGCCTGCAGGCCCGCGATGAAGCCGGCGAGGACGTCGCCGGATCCTGCGGTCGCCAGCCAGGGCGGGGCGTTGAACGTCACCGCGGCGCGTCCGTCCGGATGAGCGATCACCGTATCTCCGCCCTTGAGAAGGACCACCGCCCCGGCTCGCCGGGCCGCTTCACGGGCCGCAGCGATTCGGGTTTCCGAGGTCGCCAGCAGGCCGGGAAAGAGACGCTCAAACTCCCCGGCGTGCGGCGTCAGCACGTCGTCGAGGTCCAGAAGGGAGAAAAGGTCCGAGGGTGAGGCCCGGAAGACCGTGATGGCGTCGGCGTCGATCACCAGGGCCGCACCGGTCCGACCCAAGGCCAAGACCTTGTCCCGGGTGGCGTCATCGACGCCCGCGGCGGGACCGACAACGACAGCGTCCATGTCCGCACAGGCGACCTCGATCTCATCGGCGGTGTCTGCGGCGACCAGCATGACCGCTTCCAGGTGGGCCGCGTTGACGGCGAGGGCGTCCCGGGGGGAGACTACGGTCACAAGCCCCGCGCCGGCCCGCAGGCCCGCCCGGGCCGCCAGCCGCGCCGCACCGGTGCGCCAGGGCCCGCCACTGACCACACCCAGCCGTCCCCGGCTGTGTTTGTGCCCCTCTGTGGAGGGCCAGGGGAAACGGCCAAGCCAGAGGCCGGGGTCGTTTTCGAACAGCCGGGACGACACCTCGCCCAGTCCGATGTCGACGACGACGATCTCCCCGCATCGCTCGCGCCCGGGCAGCAAGACATGAGCCGGCTTGCGCGCCTGGAAGGTCACGGTCAGCACGGCCGACAGCGCCCAGGCGCCGACGGGGCGACCGGTGTCGCCCGACAAGCCGCTCGGCACATCGACAGCCACGACCTGATGCGCCCCTGCGACCAGGGGCTCCAGGCGCCGGATCACAGCGGCGTCCAGGGGACGGTTCAAGCCAGCGCCGAACAGGGCGTCGATCACCAGGGTCTCGTCCCCGCCCCGCCCCCAGGGATCGATGGGATCGGTCCAGCGCGCCCGGGCCTCGCGGGAAGCGTCGGTCCCGGGCGACGCCAGGGCTTCCACGGTGACCGGCCATCCCCGGGCCGCCAGGTCGCAGGCGGCGACATATCCATCGCCGCCGTTGTCACCGGGGCCGCAGATCACACGGACAGGTTGCTTGGCGAAGCGGGCCTCCACAGCTCTCGCCACCGCCCGGCCCGCTTTCTGCATGAGCTGGCTGACAGTGGCGCCGCGCGCGACCGCGTCCCGGTCCGCCTGGGCCATCTCCGCCACGGTCAGGATGGGCCGGGGGGACATCAGGCTAAAGGACCCCGGTCGACGCCTCGCGTCCGGCCTCCACGAGGGTGAGGCTGCCGCCGTCGGTGGCCAGGGTGGTGATGGAAGCGTGATCCGGACGGAAGACCAGGACCCGGTCATCCCCGGCCAGGAGCGACATGACCGCATTGATCGCCACATAGTGGCTGAAGACCGCAGTCCTGCCCCGCGTCAGAAGGGAAGCCGCCGCCCGGCGTCTCCAGTCCTCGTAATCGAGGTCGCCCCGGATATCCGCCCACCGCCCCTGGAAGGCCTCCCGCAGCCAGGCGGGACGCGCCTCGGCCGTCAGCGTGCTGGGTGTCGGAATCTCGCCGACACCCGGGTCGATTTCGATCTCCACACCGAGGGCCTCGGCCGTGGGCGCCGCCGTCTCGCGACACCGCCGGAGCGGTGAACTCACCACCCGCAGGGGTCGTTGCTCATCAGGCAGGGACAGGAGGAAGTCCCGGGCGGCCTCAGCCTGGGCCCGGCCGGCGGCATCCAGTCCCGGGTCCTCGTCGGCCTCGCCCCAGACGGCGGCGGGCTTGCCGTGGCGGATCAGGAAGAGCTGCTGCATGGTCTAATCCAGGGTGAAGAGGTTGCGACGGTCGTCCTCGGAGCGGGCGACAGTTCCGGTGCGGCCTATGCCCTCCCGGGCCTCGAGGGAGGCCAGGGCCCCCGTCTCGGTCCCCGGAATGATGGCGGCGAAGCGGCGGTCGGCCATGTCCCGGGCGACGATGATCCCCATCCGGAAGCCGTCCCGGTCATGAATCACCGTGTAGGTCTCCACCCTGCCCCGCCCGGACGGCCGTTCGATGACGGCGGGGCGCGGCAGGGCGTCAATCTGCGCCTGCAGGACCGCGGGATCCTCCCGCCGGAAGGGCGTGGAGGGGCGGCGCGTGGAATAGACGCCGGTGGACTGTTTGGTCAGGTACCAGCCGTTGGCCGTGCAGAGGCCGAAGCTTCCGGGCTGCGCCCGCAGGCGCTGCATCATCACCACGACCCCGTGCATGGCGTAGTTGTTTCCGGGACCCCCGGCATAGGGCAGCCCGCCGGTGACCGTGAAGCCCCGGGGATCGTCCAGAGCCAGACCCAGGGACTCGGCCCCGACCTGAACCGCCGAGGGGAAGCAGGAATAGAGGTCAAAGGCGGCGATGTCCGAGACCGACAGTCCCGCCATGCCCAGGGCGCGCTCACCCGTCAGGCGCATGGCCGGGCTGGAGTGGAAGTCCTGGCGGTCGATAGGGTTCCAGATGTCGTTGGCGTCGGCGCAGCCGTGCAGGAAGATCATGCGGTCCTCGGCCACCCCCAGCTCCCGCGCCCGCGCCAGACTGGTGATCAGGACCCCTGCGGACTGGTCGACGTCCATGATGGCGTTCAGGAACTTCGGATAGGGAAAGCCGATCATGCGGTTGGCCGGCGTCACCGTGACCAGTTCCTCCGCCGACCGCTCGATGGGGAACCAGGCTTCCGGGTTGGCCGCCGCCACCCGGGTGAAGGGGGCGAAGAGCTCGCCGAGCCGCCTCTGGTGGTCCGAGATCGACCGGCCGTCCCGGGCGCGCAGGGCGTTCTCGAAGAGGGGATAGATGTTGATCGGCCGGTCCATGCCGTGGACCGCCTCGTAGGCGCTGACGCCGGGCCGGCCATCGCCGATCCAATCCGGCGGCGGAAGGTCCTCGGCGTCGTCCCAGTCCTCGAACCCCAGACCTCGGGTCAGACGCTTCACGCCCGATCCCATGAACTCGGCGCCGATCACCAGGACCTGGCGGTTTCGACCCTCCGAGATCCTCTGGGCCGCGACGTTGATGGCGTACTGCGAACTGTTGCCGCCGGCGCGGGTGTAGACGCTCCAGTCCGGCCGGGCGCCCAGCCGCCGGGCCAGGGTCGCGGGCGGGTTGGTCGAATGCGGCATGACGCGCCGCTCGCCCTGCGCATCTATGGCGAAACTGATCATGGCGAGGCCGTCGATACGGGCCAGGATGTCTGCGCCCAGCCCGGCGTCAGCAGCGGCGCGTTCCGCCGCGAACTTGAGCAATTGCGTGGGAGAGGGCGACGCGCCGGGATCGCCCCGCCAGGTGAACTGGCCGCCTCCGATCAGAACCGGTGTCGTTTCGTCGCTCACCCGGCGTCTCCCCGTCTGCCTGGGGACGATCCTAGGCTCTGAAAGGCGCGTCTCAAGCGGAATTCCGGACGCCCGTTCAAATGCCTATCTTTATGGCAGATGGCGCCTGATTTCCGGGCGCCCGCCGAACTTTCCGGCAGGAGGTCGCGCTGTCCCGCGCGCCGGGTCTTGAACGGGTCGACGGCCTCGTTCACCTGCCCGGAAGCAGCGGGCGCACAGCCCGGCCGGAGCCGGCAGATGAAAAAAATCGAAGCGGTCATCAAGCCCTTCAAGCTCGACGAAGTGAAGGAAGCCCTTCAGGAGCTGGGGCTCCAGGGCATGACCGTCATCGAGGCCAAGGGGTATGGCCGTCAGAAGGGACACACCGAGCTCTATCGCGGGGCGGAGTACGTCGTGGACTTCCTGCCCAAGATCAAGGTCGAAGTCGTGATCCCGGACGATCAGCTCGAGGCGGCGCTGGAGGCGATCGTCGGGGCGGCCCGGACGGGGCGGATCGGCGACGGGAAAATCTTCGTGTCGGAGGTCCTGGATGTGCTGCGCATCCGGACCGGCGAGACGGGAGACGCCGCTGTCTAGGCGGCGGGACATTTCACCACAAAGGGGAACATCATGGCCACGGCCAAGGACATTCTGAACCAGATCAAGGAAAAGGACGTCAAGTACGTCGACGTCCGCTTCACCGACATCCGCGGCAAGCTGCAGCATGTCACCTTCGACATCGACCTGGTGGACGAGGAG
>NZ_JADBZL010000117.1:0-4574 GCF_020402505.1 Phenylobacterium sp.
GGGGAGGGAGAGGCGGACCGCGCCGTCCTGACCGCCCACATGGCCCGCGCCAACCCCCACGCCGCCGCCCTGACCGAGGGCCTGGACGGCCTGGTCATCTTCCAGGGCGCCGAGACCTATGTCTCGCCCGGCTGGTATCCCTCCAAGGCCGAGACGGGCCGGGTGGTTCCCACCTGGAACTACGCGATGGTCCAGGTGCGGGGCCGGATCCGCCTGAAGCCCGGGGCCGACTGGCTGGCGGCCCAGGTCGACGCCCTGACCCGCGCCCAGGAAGACCGGCGCCCCCGGCCCTGGGCCGTCTCCGACGCCCCGCCCGCCTTCATCGCCTCCCAGCTCCGGGGCATTATCGGCCTCGAGATCGAGATCACCGAAATCCGCGGCAAGTGGAAGATGAGCCAGAACCGCCCCCTCCCCGACATGGCCGGCGTCGCCCGCGGCCTCGCCGATCCCGAAGACCCGCACCACAACCCCGCGGCCGCCGCAATCGTCGCCGAGCGGCTGGCGGCGCGGGAGGGCTCATGACCCTCCGCCGTTTTCAGCAGATCACAAGGGCATAACCTCGGGTGCCGGGGGGCGTGACGGCGGCAAGGCAACGCCGGCAAGTTCGCCGTCGCCGCATGCCGCCCCCCTACTGTAGAGAGGCGTCGGCACAGGAACTATGCGATCATACACCCAAGAAGGGCGGGGGAGCGCGCGAATACGATGAACTGGCGACGGTGGTTTGGCCGAGATCCCGCCACGGTGACGATGCCAGCCGAGGCAATGAAGGACGCCGCCGCTGAGCTTGGCGATCGACCCGATGGCCTAGACCCCGCTGCGATTAGCCCCGACCACCCAATCGAGCGGCCAGAGCAGGATGTATTCGGCTTCGATCCCTTTGCCCGGGCTATCGCCAACAGCATCGCGGGGCTGAAGTCTCCGGAAGGCTTGGTGATCGGTATCCATGGACCGTGGGGCTCGGGCAAGAGCAGCGCAGTCAACTTGGTGAAGCACCACCTCACGAAGGGCGGCTTGAAGGGCGCGGAAGACCTCACCCTCGTCGAATTCAATCCTTGGTGGTTCAACGGCGCCGACGCGCTGGCCATCGCCTTCTTCCGCGAGATGGACTCATCGGTCGGTAAGTCACTTCCCGCCAAGGCTAGGACAGTTCTACGTGACCTAGGTCGCAAGCTCAGCGGCGCCAGTCCATTTATTGAGGCGGTCGTGAACATGGTCACCGCGGGAACCGGCGGCGCCGCAGTGGGGACCGGCGCTAAACTCGTCGGCGATTCTCTGGACGGCAAGCAGACTGTATTGGAGGAACATGCAGAGATCGCCAAAGCGCTGCGGTCGGCGAAACGGCGTTTCGTCGTCGTAATCGATGATCTCGATCGCCTGAGCGTCGACGATGCGCTGCTAGTCTTCAAGCTGGTCAAGTCGGCTGGGCGACTTCCTAGTATTGTATACGTAATGGTCTTCGACCGGGTGCTGATAGAGACTGCAGTCAAAGAACGATTCCCGTCTGAGGGTCCGCACTTCCTGGAGAAGATCGTCCAGGCGGGATTTGAGCTACCGCCACCCGAGCCCCACGACCTGCGCGACCTGCTGCTCAAGAACGTCAACCGCATCATCGGCCAGATCCCGACTGACCAAGAGACACGGTTCTGGAACGTCTTTTACGACGTCGTCGCGCCGAATGTCGCTCTCCCGCGCGATATCGTACGCCTGACCAATGCTTTGGAGGTGACATGGCCGGCGGTGGCTGGCGATGTCGATGCTCCGGATTTCCTGGCGATGGAGTCGCTGCGGCAGTTCTGGCCGCGTGTCCACCGCGCCATCTATGACAACAAGACTCTGGTCTGCGGACATGAACTCAGCTTCATCCCTCAAGGCCAAGCTAAAGACCATTGCAACGCGCAATTGCTGGGGAGCGTATCCGAACAAGAATGGCCGCAGTTGCAAAAGGCACTCATGCGTCTTTTCCCTGCGCTCGAGAACGCCTGGAAAAACAACTTCTATGACGCCGAGTTCGAGCGAGAATGGCGCCAGCAACGTAGGGTGTGCGTCGAGACGCACTTCGATCCCTATTTCCGACTCACCCTTTCGGATCAGGCCGCGTCGGCCAAGGAAATCGAGGCCTTCCTGGTCAGCGCTGACGATCCAGACTTCGTCCGTGACGCCCTGCACCAAGCGCTCGCTACTCCACGGCGTCGCGGGGGCACAAGGGCGGCCGTCCTACTTGAGGAACTGACGGTCCGCGCCCCTCTGGTGCCCGAGGCCAATATCGGTCCGCTGGTGGCCGCCATCTTCGGTATGGCCGACGAGCTCGAAATCGCAGCCGACAGGAGTGAATTCTTCTCGTTCGATGGCAACTTTCTACGTCTCCATCTGCTATTGAACCGCCTCGTGTATCAACGGCTGGCGATTGAGCAGCGCGATGCGGTGCTGGAGGCCGCAGCGCAGACGGCGACGTTGCGCTGGCTGATCGTCTTTTCGCTACGGTGCATTAGACTCCAAGAGTCGGCACCGAATGGTCAGGTATCCGGCGAACCGCTCACCAGCGCCGGCGCGGCGGAGCGCCTGCGGGCGCTGACGCTCGCGCGGGTGGAGGCCGCAGCCTCCGAAGGCGCCTTCATCCGCCTACCGGACCTGGTCTCGAATCTTTTCAGCTGGCGCGACCTGATCGGCGATGGAGGCGCCGATCAGGTCCGAGCCTGGTTGGCCGAGCGACTGGACGACGATGCATTGGTGGAAGCGCTTGCTCGGTCGTTCATTTCAGTCGGCTGGACGCACACAGCCGGTGACGTCGTGGCACGACGCGAACCCCGCCTCAATCGCGGCTCTGTCGAGGCGCTTGTCGATCCTGTGGCCTTGCGCGCCCGCATGACTCAAATCCTTTCTAGGGAAGATGTTGAGGCAGGCAGGCGGGAGGCAATCGAGCAATTCGAAGCCGCCTGGGTGCGGCTCGATTGCGGGACTCTTGACGACTAAGTACCGACCGAGCCTCCTTCCACCAGTGGATCAGCCTTATTCGCTGTTCTATTCGATCTATTTCGACGACCCTGCTGGTCGACGCTTCAAGTTCCTGGTCCCCAATGGCGAGGTTGGCGACCCTGGCGCCTAGCAGGCCATGGACGCATTCGGCGACTTCCTGGCCGCAGTATTTAGCGGCGAACTGGATGCCAATCAGAAGGCGATGCTGGCAGATGCGCCTGCATTCGGCGCCAATGTACTTTTGGCCTTCAATGTGCGAACAAGTCGTATTGAGCCGATTAATCCCGTCACGCGGGCTTTTGGACTACCGATCTCCCACAGTGAGGGCCGATCCATTGATCCACCGTTCAGCTGACCCTGCATACAGTCTCGCGACATCCGGGTAGGGCCGGGCCAGGAACCTCGCATCGCGCCGGCGGGCGCCAGGCTATTCGTTCTCATCGCAATCCCGACAACCGCCCGCCCTCCCGGCCCGCCTCAGCCACCAAGGCCTCCCAGTCATCCGGAGGACGCCCGCCCTCCAACATGCGGCGGAAGACCCGGTAGGCGTCGGTCCCGCTCTCATAGGCGCGCAGGGTCCGCTCGTCATTCACCCAGGCCAGCACGATCAGGCGGCTGGCGGCGTGAAAGCGGAAGAAGAGCCGGTACTGCTGGAAGAACCTGGCCCGAAACCAGTGCCGGTGCTCGGGCCCGAGGGCCGCGCCCTGGCGATACTCGGGCCGCCCCGGGTCCTGCGGGATGACGTCGAAGGCCAGTTTGCGGATCGCGGCGAGCCGCTTGGTCGGGTTCCGAGAGATATAGCCGTCAGGGTCCCGCGCCTTCAGGCGCTCCACCTCCTCCACCAGGGCCTGCAGCTGGTCGAGGAAGAGGGGATGGGCCATGACCCTCCAACCGTGGATGACCAGCGGCTCAGGCGGCGCCGTCATTCGTCCGCATCAGAGAGGGGCTCGGAAAGATCCACCTCCACCCCCGCCACAAGGTCTTCCATCCGCTTCAGGAGGCCGGCGTCGGGCGTGGCGATGCGTTCCGGACGCTGGGCCATGTCCCGGGCCAGCAGGTCGAGGAGGCCGAGCAGGGCGGGATCGGAGGCTTCCTGCGCCTCCACCTTCGTCAGGACGACGGCGCCGTCCGGCGCCAGGGCGTAGCGGATGCGGTCGCGCTTGCCGAGACGCAGGGCGCGACGGACCATTTCCGGGACGGTTGTCTGGTAGCGGTCGGTCAAGGCCGACTCCGCCACAAGGCGGGCGCTCATCTTTCTGGGCTCCTGAGTGAGCAAGAGAGGTAATGCAATTGCATTGCCTTGTCAAGGCAAGCGCTTTGGGCGCAAAGGCCGGTCGCAGAGCCTTTTTCCGGGACCCTCGCCATGATTCTCCGCCGTTTCCAGCAGATCGACGTCTTCGCCTCGGGGCCCTTGAACGGCAATCCGCTGGCGGTGGTGCATGACGCGCAGGGCCTGTCGGACGCGCAGATGGCCGCCTTCGCCCGCTGGACCAACCTGTCCGAGACCACCTTCCTCCTGCCGCCGGCCGATGCGGGCGCCGACTACCGGGTGCGGATCTTCACCCCCAAGGGGGAGCTGCCCTTCGCCGGGCATCCGACCC
>NZ_JADBZL010000118.1:0-3609 GCF_020402505.1 Phenylobacterium sp.
AGGTCGGCGTGGCTGGGAAAGCCCAGCCACATGGCCCGGTGCGGGGCCCACTCGGCGGGGACGGGACGGGACATGGCGCGGTTCTCCCAGGAGGGACGCGGGCAGATGGGCGAGGCGGGCCCCCACGTCAAGCTTTCGCGACGCCCCCGAAAAGCGAAGGGGCGGCCCGTCGCCGGACCGCCCCCCGCCTCACATGCAGTGATGGCTCAGAACTGGTAGCGGAGAGAGATCTGCGCCGCCCAGAGGGAGGGATTGTTGGCCCCTGCACGGCCCGCGAACGAGCGGTTCAGAGCAGACGCGTTGGGGTTCGAGTACCGATAACGGACGCAAACCGGGCTGCCGGTTCCGGCCGCCGCCCCCGTGGCTGTGGCGCACTGAACGTCCACGATCCGGTTGTTGCCCTGTCCGGAGCCGGTGGCGCCGTACTCCTCGATGGTCCCCCAGCGATCGTTCAGCAGATTCAGGACATTGTAGAGGTCCAGCACCACCTTGAACTTGTGACCCTGGATCGGCGTCGGAACCTCCTGGCTGATCTGCAGGTCAACCTGGTTCACATCGGGATTCCGATTGAAGCCCTTGGGGACAATGCCGACCGGCAGGTCGAACCGGTTCACCGCCGCCCGGAAGGCGTTCAGCGTATTCACGCTGTCGAAGGTGACGAAGCCCACGTCCAGGTCATTGGGGTTGGTGTCGGCGGCGAAATCCGGGACATAGAGCTGGTACGCGCCCCTGTTGGTGCCGAACACGGGGCTGCGGTTGCCGCCCTGGCTCGCCATGGTCACGTTGAACGGACGTCCCGAGCGGAACTCGCCGAACAGGGAGATGCGGGTCTTGGCGTCGGGGAAGAACTCCTTCTCGTAGCTCACCTCGACCTTGGCTCGGTCGCGGATTTCCTCGTAACCGCGGCCATAGGCGTCGCTGTTGGAGTCTCCCGCCGCCGCGAGCTGGCTGGAGTAGAGGGAGCCGGAGGTCGTCCCGAAGCGCAGTCCGCTCGTGGACTCTTCCAGGTTCTGCCGCACGTAACCCACGGAAACCCTGAGGTCGTCGTTCAGGAAGTTGCGCGAGAGCCCCACGGCGGCCACGTACCCCTGGCCGCGCTTGTCGTTTCCGACCACCAGGTCCGCCGCCGTCTGCACATTGGACCCGCTGACGCCCGCTGCGGCCCGCGCCGCGTCCGTCATGGTCAGACCATCATACCGGCGACGGCCATCCGGCGTGAACTGCTGCTGGCCGTTGACCAGGAGGGGACGGACCTTGAAGTCGCTGTAGCTGATGGTCGACACGACCTCAGTCACCACCACATCGGTCTGGGCCTTGAAGCCGAAGGGGAGGTCGATGGAGCCGCTGAGGAAGAACTTCCAGGACGAGGGGACCTTGAAGCTCGGGTTCAGGGCGATCACCTCGGACGAGGTCGGCAGGATGCTCGGAGTCACCAGACCCGTCACCGCCGAGGGAAGGTCATAGCCAAAGCGCGGATCGGTCCGATTCACGTTCAGGGCCGTGGCCCCGGCCGCCTGGGTGAAGCCGACATTGTTGCCCAGTTCACGGAAGGTGCCGTCGGCGTTCCGCTCTATGGTCACGCCCGCCGCCGCAAATCCGGTCGTGCTGAAGGAGGTGGAGATCAGCACGTCGGGAATGCCGCCCGCAAAGATCCCGGCGCCGCCGGTGATGCGGATCGACTCGTTCGGATCGTACCGGAAGGCCAGACGCGGCATCATGATCGACTTGCCGTCATAGGTCGTCTGGTTGGTGAAACCGTTCCGGGCCAGGAAGAACGGATTGGCGATCGGCTTGTCGTCGCTGGAGTACCAGTCATAGCGGAAGCCGGCCGTGACCTGGAGCTCAGGCGTGACGTCCAGGACGTCCTGCAGATAGATGCTGTTCTGCTGGTACTTGAACTTGGCCGCTGCGTCCCTCGGATTACCGGACGGCGCGTTCGAGTAGGTCAGGCGATTGGCGCGACCCAGCTGGAAATCATTGATCGAGTCGAAGTAGTAGACGCCGTCGCTGTTGGGCACGAAGAGGTTGATGACCTCGATATTCTGGCTCTCAAAGCCCAGCTTGAAGAGGTGATCTCCAAGCGCGTAGGTCGCCTTGGCCTGAATATTCAGGTTCTTGGTCTCAAGCTCGTTCGCCTGGCGGAAGTTATCCGGCCCGATCCGGATGTTGGAGAAGCCGCTGGCGCAGGTGGTCAGTACGGAGTCGGAGGTCGCCGCCGAGCAGATGATCAGCTCAGCGAATTCCTGGCCCGAGGGCGGATCCTGACGACGGATATAGTCGCGCTGCGAGATGCGGATCTGGGTGTTGAGCGAGTCCGTCCACTGGGAATTCAGCTCCCCGACATACGACGTATCGTCCTCACCGCTGAGGTAGAAGTTGGACGAGAGGCCAGCCGTCCCGGAGTTCAGGTTCGGACGGGCCGTCACCTCGGAAAGCGAATAGCGGTAGGTGAAGGAGGCGCGATGGCTGTCGTTGATGTTCCAGTCGAGCTTCGCCGAGTACTTCTCGTCCAGGATGGGGGTGATGCGGGGGATGCCGCCGGCGTCAAACCTGGTGGCGTACCCGTTGTTCAGAATCCCGACGACCTGATCGATCGTCGCCTGCGTCACGCCGTTGATGCTGTTCGCGAAGCCAGCCCCGGTGGGGCCCGTGACGACGGCCTCGCTGGACTCGTACTTCTCGTAGGACAGGGCGAAGAAGAGCCGGTCCGCGAGGATCGGACCTGACAGGAAGCCGCCATAGTTGGTCTGGCTGATGGTCTGCGGAACCGAACGGCCCTTGACCTTCTCGCCGACCAGACCGTCGTTGAGGTAGTTGACGAAGGCCGACCCGGTGAAATCGTTGCCGCCGGAACGCAGGACGATGTCGATCGCCCCGCCCTGGAAGTCGCCGTTCTCGACGTCGTAGGGAACGGACTGAACGGTGAACTGCTCGACGGCATCGATCGAGATGGGACCGCGCAGCGTCGGCAGGCCCCCGGAATTCAGACCGAAATCGTCCTGCACCGAGGCGCCGTCGATGGTGATCCGGTTCAGCTTGGGGTTGGAGCCGGCGATCGAGACGCCGCCGTCCGCCTGGGCGTTGGTGGACGTGAGGAGATTGCGGCGGGCGAGGTCCCGGATGTCGCGGGTGACGGACACCACCGACTCGATGGAGGGCCGGCTCAGGGTAGAGGCGATGCCGGAATTGCCCGCCTCGGGGTTCCGCGCGGCGGTGACAATCACCTCGTCCACAGCCGTCGTTGAGATCAGGTCGATGTTCAGGCGCAGGGTCTCTGCCTGGGTCAGGACGACGCCGGTTACTGTTTCGGTTTCGTAGCCCGGTGCGCTAACGGTGATGGTGTAGGGGCCGCCAACCCGGAGTCCGCGGGCGTCAAAGACACCATCCGCGCCCGACCGCGTGATGGAGCGGGTTCCAGAGGGTGTGTGAACCACGGTCACCGTGGCGTTGGCAACAGACGCGCCATCGTTGCCCTCAAGTTGGCCGCGGATGGCGCTGGTGGTTTCCTGGGCGAAGGCCGGAGCGGCCATGGCGCACATCAGGGCGGCCACCGCCGTACTGCGGGCGAGCATTCTCGTGGACATCATGGATACCCCTCCATCGGATCAA
>NZ_JADBZL010000119.1:0-20554 GCF_020402505.1 Phenylobacterium sp.
AATCAGGCAATCGACACCCCATATCTCAGCGTGGTTTACAGCCCGCGTCCCGCCAAGGCCAGCCATGCGGCCGGCCTGCGGACGGAGGAGAGGACCCAGACGATGAATCGAATCCAGGCTGCGCTCGCGACCGCGGTCCCGGCACTGCTCCTCGCGGCGGGTCCGGCATTGGCCGACAGCGTGGGGCGGCCGCGGCCTGGCTATTGGGAGCTGACCAATGTCTTCACGGTGGTGATCACCCAGAAGAAGGTCGAGCGGCGTTGCCTGGTGGCATCCGAGATCAACAAGTTCATGACCTCGCCGTCCAACCGGCACTACGCCTGCACCTATCCCTCCCGGGCCGTCGGGGATGGGAAGATCCTGCTGAAGGGCAGTTGCGCCACCAAGGAGGGCCAGGTCGCCGATGTCACGGCGAATGGCGGCTACGCCCCTGAGTCCTTCCGCCTGAAGCTCTCCCTTTCCACGAAGATCGCCGGCATCCCCCTGGCCGGGACCGCGACGACCACCGCCCGGCGTCTGGGGGATGCCTGCCCGGCCGACGCCGTCCGGTCGGATGAGGCCAAGAGAGTCCTGAAGGGTGGGGACACCCCGCCTCAGAGTTGACCCCCTTTCCGGTGAGGCCCCCTCTGCGGGCGATTGCCGGATTCTCGCCACGCGATACACTTTCCCGGCAGGGGACGGAGGCGAGCCATGGGCATCACACGCAGACAGGCTCTGGCGGCGACCGGATCGAGCTTTCTGGGCGGGAGCCTGGCGGGCGGCGAGGCGCGGGCCGCCCTGACGCCCGGAGTCGCAGACGTCGTTGTGGTGGGCGCCGGGGTCTTTGGCGCCTGGACCGCCTGGAGTCTGAAGAAGCGCGGGCTCAAGGTCGCCCTGCTCGACGCTTACGCGCCCGGCAACGCCCGCTCGTCCTCGGGGGGCGAAAGCCGGGTGATCCGCCTCTCCTATGGCGGGGACTCGCTCTATTCGCAGATGGCGTGGGACTCCCTCGCCGCTTGGGCGGACTTGTCCGCCCGCCAGGCCCTGCCCCTGCTGCACCGTACCGGGGTGCTGTGGTTCTCCCCCGCCGGCGATGACTACATGACCCGAAGCCTCACCTGGCTGAAGGCCAATGGCGTCGCCCACCAGGCCGGGGATACGGCCTGGCTGCGCCGGCGCTATCCGCAGATCACCTTCCGAGAGGGCGAGAGCGGCTTCCTGGAGGACGACAGCGGCGCCCTCATCGCCGGGCGCGGCGTCCAGACCGTGCTGGCCGAGGCCGGGCTGACGGCGCAACGTGTCCAGGCCGGGCCACCGGTACGGCTCTCCGATGGCGCGGTGCAGGTCGGCGGGGTGACGGCGCGCTCGGCGGTCTACGCTTGTGGTCCCTGGCTGCCGAAGATCTTCCCGGACCTCCTCAAGGGGCGGATCGTCGCCACCCGGCAAGAGGTTTATCACTTTGGCCCGGCGGCGGGTGACGGGCGTTTTTCTCCGCCCGCTCTGCCGGTCTGGGCCGATTTCAACGCCGGCGATATCGTCTACGGTCTTCCGGGGCTGGAAGGGCAGGGTTTCAAGATCGCCTTCGATCGCCATGGGGTGGAAGTCGATCCTGACAATCAGGACCGCCGGGTGTCGAATGACGGGGTGGCGGAGGCCCGCGCCTATCTGGCGCAGCGCTTCCCAGCGCTCGCCGATGCTCCCTATGTCCATGGACGGGTCTGCCAGTATGAAAACACCTCGAACGGCGATTTCCTGATCGACCGGCTGCCCGGGTTCGACCGGGTATGGCTGGTCGGCGGGGGCTCGGGCCACGGCTTCAAGCACGGCCCCGCCGTGGGCGCCCGGGTGGCGCAGCATGTGTTGGACGCAGCGCTACCGATCGAACCGCGCTTCAGCCTGGCCAGCAAGCAGGCCGTGCAGCGGCGCACCGTCTACTGAGGGACCCCTCTTGGAGCGCTTTCGCTCGGGGGTGAGTTTCGAGGTTGGGGTCTGCGGGCCGCACCCCTGCCTGCGGATCATGGCCCTGTTGGTTCCAAGCCCTTCATCAGCGCGCTTGTGCGCCCCCGACCGACCCTGTTCGAACACCCCTCCAGCGGATAGTCTCTTCCCATGTCTGAAGTTGAATCCCGCCTCTCCGCCGCCGGAATCACCCTCCCGGTCCCCGTCGCGCCTGTCGCCAACTACGTCCCCTTCGTCCGGAGCGGGGTCCTTGTTCATATCTCTGGTCAGGTCTCCCTCGACGCCTCTGGGGGCGTGAAGGGGGTCGTCGGGGTCGATGTCGGTCTGGAGGCCGCCCAGGGCGCCGCCCGGCTCTGCGGGATCAATCTGCTGACCCAGATGAAGGCCGCCTGCGAAGGCGATCTCGACCGGGTGGTCCGGGTGATCAAGCTGGGCGGCTTCGTCCAGGCCGGGCCGGACTTCTTCGACATCCCCAAGGTGGTGAACGGCGCCTCGGATCTGATGGTCCTGGCGTTCGGCGACGCCGGACGTCACGCCCGCTCTGCGGTGGGGGTTTATCGCCTGCCGCTGAACTTCGCCGTCGAGGTCGACGCCGTGGTGGAGGTCCGATGAGGGCGCAGTTCGGAGAGGCCTGGGACCTTCTCTTCAGTCCCGCCATCGCCCATCGCGGCCTCTGGAGCCCGGACGGGCCGCCGGAAAACTCCCTCGGCGCCTTCCAGGCCGCCTGCCAGGCGGGCTACGGGATCGAGCTGGACGTCCACATCACGGCGGACGGAGAGGCCGTGGTCTTCCACGACAACACCCTCAAACGGATGACCGGGCGGGAAGGGCGGGTGAGGGACCACACCGCCGCCGACCTTTCGCAGATGTCGCTCAAGGGCACGGACGAGACCATCCCGACCCTATTGGAGGCCCTTGCGGTCATCGGTCACCGGGCCATGGTCCATGTCGAGCTCAAGACCCCCTTCGGCGAGGTCGGGCCGCTGGAGCAGAGGGTGCACGAGATCCTCATGGACCATGCCGGCCCCACCTGCGTGATCGGTTTCAACCCCTACAGCCACGCCTGGTTCGCCGATCGCTTCCCGGGAGTCCTGCGCGGCCTCGACAGCTATCGCTGGAATGACGAGGCCACCCACATCTCGCCTGAGCAACGCAAGGCCTTCGCCCGACTGGAACATGTGGCCATCGCCCGCCCGCACTTCCTGGCCATGAGCCTGGACACGGTTGGCCTGCCCGAGGTGGCTGTGCACCGGAAGGCGGGGATGCCCGTCATCGCCTGGACGGCCAGGACCCCCGATCAGGCGGAGGCGGCGCGGCCCCATTGCGACAACATCATCTTCGAGGGTTTTCGAGCGTGACCCTGAAGCCTGCGGTGCGCATCAGCCGCCGCATCGCCGAGATCGGCAGGGCGGACTGGGACGCCTGCGCCATATCGACAGGATATCCCTTCAACCCGTTCATCTGTTTCGATTTTCTGGACTGTGCTGAAGAGGCGGGCTGCGCTGTGGAATCCCAGGGCTGGGGGCCCCAGCACCTGGCCGTGGAAGACGAGGCGGGCCGGGTCGCCGCCGTCATGCCCCTTTACCTGAAGAGCCACAGCCAGGGGGAGTACATCTTCGACCACGCCTGGGCTGACGCCTACGAGCGGGCCGGGGGGCGCTACTATCCCAAGCTCCTGAGCGCTGCACCCTTCACCCCGGCCACGGGACCCCGACTTCTCGTGCGCCCGGATGTCGATCCGGAACAGGGCCGGAAGGCCCTTCTGGGCGGCGCCCTCACCGTCTGCGAGCGCTACGGGGCCTCGGGCCTGCACGTGAACTTCCCGACCCGCGAGGAATGGACCTGGCTGGGCGAGGCCGGAATGGCCCTGCGCGAGGGCCAGCAGTACCATTGGGTCAACCGGGGTTATGCGACCTTCGACGACTTCCTCGCCGACCTGTCCTCCGGCCGGCGCAAGACCATCCGGCGCGAGCGGCGCGACGCCATCCAGGGCCTGGAGATCCACTGCCTGACCGGCGCTGATCTCGCGGAAGAGCACTGGGACGCCTTCTACCGGTTCTACGTGGACACAGGCTCGCGGAAATGGGGCCGGCCCTACCTCAATCGCCTCTTCTTCTCCCTGCTGGGCGAGCGCATGGCCGACCGGGTCCTGCTGGTCATGGCCAGGCGGAACGGGCGCTGGATCGCCGGCGCCCTCAACCTGATCGGCGGCGACTGCCTGTTCGGGCGTAACTGGGGCTGCATCGAGGACGTGCCCTTCCTGCACTTCGAGCTCTGCTATTACCAGGCCATCGAGTGGGCCATCGGCCGGGGGCTCGCCCGGGTTGAGGCGGGCGCCCAGGGTCAGCACAAGATCGCCCGCGGCTACCTGCCCGCGCCCGTCCACTCCGCCCACTTCATCGCCGATCCCGCCCTCCGCGGGCCGGTTGAGGACTACCTCCGGCGCGAGATGCAGGCCGTCGAGCAGGAGATGGAGTGGCTGTCCGAGGCCTATTCTCCCTTCCGCCAGTCGGGAGACGCCTGAGGCCGGGCGTGCTATCCAGCGGCCGACAGACAGGGAGACCGCCATGAGCCTCGACGGCGCCTACGATCCGGGCAACATCTTCGCGAAGATCCTGCGGGGCGAGGCGCCCTGCGCCCGGGTTTTCGAGGACGAGCACGCCTTCGCCTTCATGGATGTCTTCCCGCAGAGCCGCGGCCACACCCTGGTCATTCCCAAGCACTCCGACGCCCGCAACCTGCTGGAGGAGGATCCGGCGCGGCTGGCGCCCCTGATCCTGGCCGTTCAGCGGGTGGCCCGGGCCGTGCGCACGGCCCTGTCCCCGGACGGCCTGATAGTGACCCAGTTCAACGGCGCGCCGGCGGGGCAGACCGTCTACCATCTGCACTTCCATATCATCCCGCAGTGGGCGGGCGTGGCCCTGGGGCGTCACGCCGCCGGCGGCATGGCCGACCCGGACGATCTCGCCGAGTTGGCCCGCCAGATCGCCTCGAAGATCAGCTGACCTCCTCATTTCAGGGCGGAATCCGGGCGCCAATTGCTCCCCCAAGGGGGAGCTCCGACCAAAGGTCGGTGAGGGGGTCAACGGCGTCTCGGGAGACCCCCTCCGCCGCGCTGCGCGCGCCACCTCCCCCTGGGGGGAGGAATTAGGGCGCCAATTGCTCCCCCAAGGGAGAGCTCCGACCGAAGGTCGGTGAGGGGGTCAATCCCCGTCGCCGCTGACCCCCTCCGGCCCGCTTCGCGGTCCACCTCCCCCTTGGGGGAGGAATGAGGCGGTAATTGCTCCCCATCAGGGGGAGCTCCGACCGAAGGTTGGTGAGGGGGTCAACGGCGTCCTTGGAAACCCCCTCCGCCGCGCTTCGCGAGTCACCTCCCCCTGATGGGGAGGAATGATAGACCCCATACGGGCCCGTGTGAGAACTCCGGCGGAAGCCAGGTCGGGGGCTGCAGGCCCTACGCGCCCGCAACCCGCCCGGTCAGTCCGCCAGTTCCGGCGCCGGGGAGCGTCCCGTCTTCGGGGACTCGATGACCGGGGCGCCGGGCTCGCGCTTGTCGCCCTCGATGTCGAAGGCCAGCTTGCCGTCGCGGAGCACCACCTTGACGTGGCCGCCCCGGGTGAGCCGCCCGAACAGGATCTCGTCGGCCAGAGGCTTCTTGATGTGCTCCTGGATGACCCGGCCCAGGGGTCGGGCGCCATAGAGCTCGTCGAAGCCGTTCTTGGCCAGCCAGTCCGCCGCCTCGTCGGTCGTCTCGATGGTCACATTCCGGTCGGCCAGCTGGCCTTCCAGCTGCATGACGAACTTGATCACGACCTGGCGGATGATCTCGGGCGTCAGCGACCGGAACTGGACAATGGCGTCCAGGCGGTTGCGGAATTCCGGGGTGAAGAGGCGCTTCAGGGCCTCGTCCACCTCGTCCTCCTGCTTGCCGCGGCCAAAGCCGATTGCGTTTCGCTGGGCGTCGGAGGCGCCGGCGTTGGTGGTCATGATGAGGACCACGTTCCGGAAGTCGACCTTCTTGCCGTTGGCGTCGGTCAGGACGCCGTGGTCCATGACCTGGAGCAGGATGTTGAAGACGTCCGGATGGGCCTTCTCGATCTCGTCCAGCAGGACCACGCAGTGCGGGTGCTGGTCGACCGCGTCGGTCAGCAGGCCGCCCTGATCGAAGCCCACATAACCGGGAGGCGCGCCGATCAGGCGGCTGACCGTGTGGCGCTCCATGTACTCGCTCATGTCGAAGCGCAGGAGCTCGATCCCGAGGGTCGAGGACAGCTGGCGGGCGGTCTCGGTCTTGCCGGTGCCGGTGGGGCCGGAGAAGAGGTAGCAGCCGATGGGCTTGCTCGGGTCGCGAAGGCCCGCCCGAGCCATCTTCATGGCCGCCGAAAGCTGTTCGATGGCGTCGTCCTGGCCGTAGACCGCGCGCTTGAGGTCGGTCTCCAGCTGAAGCAGGGCCTCGGTGTCGGACTTGGAGACCGACTTCGGTGGGATACGGGCGATCTTGGCGACGACGGACTCGACTTCCTTGAGGCCGATCACCTTCTTGCGGCGGCTCTCGGGCAGCAGCATCTGGCTGGCGCCGGCCTCGTCGATGATATCGATGGCCTTGTCCGGCAGCTTGCGGTCCGAGATGTAGCGGGCCGAAAGCTCCACCGCCGCCTTGAGGGCGTCATTGGTGTAGCGGAGCTTGTGGAACTCCTCGTAGTAGGTCTTCAGCCCCTTGAGGATCTTGATCGAGTCCTCGATGGTCGGCTCGTTCACGTCAATCTTCTGGAACCGCCGGACCAGGGCCCGATCCTTCTCGAAGTGCTGCCGGAACTCCTTGTAGGTCGTCGATCCCATGCAGCGCAGGGAGCCCGAGGCCAGGGCCGGCTTCAGGAGGTTCGAGGCGTCCATCGCGCCGCCCGAGGTGGCGCCGGCGCCGATCACCGTGTGGATCTCGTCGATGAACAGGATGGCGTCGGGGTGGTTCTCCAGTTCCTTGACCACCTGCTTGACCCGCTCCTCGAAGTCGCCGCGATAGCGGGTGCCGGCGAGCAGGGCGCCCATGTCGAGGGAGAAGATGGTCGAGCCGGCCAGGACCTCGGGCACCTGCTTGTTGATGATCTTCCGCGCCAGGCCCTCGGCGATAGCGGTCTTGCCAACGCCCGGGTCGCCCACCAGCAGGGGGTTGTTCTTGGTCCGGCGGCAGAGGATCTGGATGCAGCGCTCGACCTCGGCGGAACGGCCGATCAGGGGGTCGACCTTGCCCTGCTTGGCCTTCTCGTTGAGGTTCACGCAGTAGGCGTCGAGGGCCTCGCCGCCGGTCTTGACCGCCGACTTCTCCTCGTCCTCGGAGCCCTTGACGGGCTTGACCTCGCTGGCGCCGGCCTTCTTCGCGATCCCGTGAGCGATGTAGTTCACCGCGTCATACCGCGTCATCTCCTGCTCCTGCAGGAAGTAGGCGGCGTGGCTTTCGCGCTCGGAGAAGATGGCGACGAGCACGTTGGCCCCGGTCACCTCTTCGCGGCCCGAAGACTGGACGTGGATCACGGCCCTCTGGATCACGCGCTGGAAGCTGGGCGTGGGCTTGGCGTCCTCGCCATCGTCCACCACCAGGGACTTGAGCTCATTGTCCACATAGTTGGTGAGGGTGGTCTTGAGCACATCCAGGTCGACGTCGCAGGCCTTCATGACCCCCACCGAGTCCTCGTCTTCAGTGAGCGAGAGGAGCAGGTGCTCCAGGGTCGCATATTCGTGCTTGCGCTGGTTGGCGAGGGCGACGGCCCTGTGCAGGGACTCTTCGAGCTGGCGCGAGAATGACGGCACGGTCGCTAGTCCTTTTCCATGGTGCACTGCAAAGGGTGCTGGTGGCGGCGGGCGGTGTCGATGACCTGCGCCACCTTGGTTTCCGCGACTTCGTAGGTGTAGACGCCGCAGACCCCGACGCCCGTCTGATGGACGTGCAGCATGATCCGCGTCGCCTCCTCCCGCGACTTGTGGAAGTACTGCTCCAGAACGTAGACCACGAACTCCATCGGCGTGTAGTCGTCGTTCAGGATCAGCACCCGATACATCGAGGGCCGCTGGGTGCGGGTCTTGGTCTGGGTGATCACCGCAGAGCGATCGCCCGTCCCTTGATCCCCCTGCTTGCGCTCGGCCATCCGATACGTCTCCACGGGCGCCGCCGGACGGCGCCCCTCAGACCCTGATTAGATATGCCAACCCCTCAGGAATGAAAGAGGCATCGCAGGGGAGAGGACCCGCCTCGGAGCCTGGCGCCTCACTTTTCCACACTTCCCTCGCGCCCGGTCGCCCCCCTCAAGACCCTTCGCGCGACGGTTTGCGGTGCGCCAGCTCCCGGGCGGGCGCCAGGATTCCCGGTCCGAATCGGGCCCGGATCTCGTCCGCAGCGCGTTCGGCGGCGAGGGTGCGTGGGTCCTCGGGGGCAAACAGGTCGCCGCCTCCGGCTTCCGGAGCGGAAAGGTCCGACAGACCGACGCCGATCAGCCGAAAGGCCCTGTCTGCGCCGCCCGCCAGTTCTGCGGACAGGAGGTCTCGGGCTGCACCGGTCAGGGTCCGGGCGGTCTGGGTCGGCGCGGCCAGCGTCCGTCGCCGGGTCAGGATGCGGAAGTCCGGCGTCTTCAGCTTGAGGATCGCCACCCGACCGGCCTGGTCGGCGGCCCGCGCCTGCCGGGCCACGCGTTCGGCCAGCCGCACCAGATGAGCGTCCAGCGCGGCCGGATCGCTCAGGTCGGTCTCGAAGGTCGTCTCGGCGCTGATTGACTTGCGGGCCTGGCCCGGATTGACGGGCCGGCCGTCCCTTCCCAGCGACATGTCGTGCAACCTCAGGCCGAAATCCCCGAACCGGGTCGCCAGCACCTTGAGGTCAGTCCGGGCGATCTGGCCGATACGCTCGAAGCCCGCCCGCTCCAGGTTCCGGGCCATGACCGGTCCCACGCCGGGCAGCAGGCGGACCGGCCGGCCGGCGAGGAAGTCCTGAGTCTCGGCGGCCCCGATCACCGAGAAGCCCCGGGGCTTGTCGAGGTCCGAGGCGATCTTGGCCAGAAACTTGTTGGGCGCCAAGCCGATCGAGACCGTCAGGCCGGTCTCCGCCTCGATCCGCGCCTGCAGGCGGGCCAGGGTCAGGGCCGGCGGGGCCTGGTGCAGACGCTCGGTCCCGGACAGGTCCAGCCAGGCTTCGTCCAGGGAGAGGGGCTGCACCAGGGGGGTGAGGTCGCGCATCATGTCCATCAGGCGGCGGCTATCGGCCCGGTAGCGGGGAAAGTCCTGCGGCAGGACCACCGCCTGGGGGCAGGCGGCGAGGGCCTTGAACATCGGCATGGCCGAGCGGACGCCGAAGGTCCGGGCGATGTAGCAGCAGGTCGTGACCACGCCCCGGCGTCCGCCCCCTACGATCACCGGTCTGTCCCTCAGTTCAGGCCGGTCCCGCTTCTCCACCGAGGCGTAGAAGGCGTCGCAGTCGATATGGGCGATGGAGAGGGTGTCGAGCTCAGGGTGCGCCAGCCTCCGGGGCGACCCGCAGGCCGGGCAGCGCGCCGCCGGAGGGCCGGGGGCCAGGCAGTCCCTGCAGAGGGCCTTCACCGGTCCCACAGCCAGGCCGCCCCGCGGACGCCCGAGGAATCGCCAAAGCGCGGGCGCACGACCTCGCAGCGCCAGTCGTCGCTGAAGACGTGCGGACGGATCCGGTCGGCGAGGCCCTCAGCCAGGCCCGGGATCTGGCCGACCCCGCCGCCCAGGACGAGGACCGCCGGGTCCAGAAGGTTCACCACCGCCGCCAGGCCGCGGGCCAGGCGTCCGGCGTGCCGGTCCAGGGTGGCGAGGGCCCTCTCGTCGCCCTTCGCCGCAAGGCCCGCCGTGGCCTCCGCCGAAAGCCCGCGCCCATCATCCCGGGCCAGGCCCGGTCCGGAAAGCCAGGTTTCCAGGCAGCCCCGGCGACCGCACCAGCAGGCCGGGCCCGGCGTCTCCTCCGGGGTGGGCGAGGGCAGGGGGCTGTGCCCCCACTCGCCGGCGATGCCGTTGGCGCCGGTGACGAGGCGCCCGCCGACCGACAGTCCGCCCCCGCAACCCGTTCCGAGGATCACGGCGAAGACGGGATCGCGGCCCTCTGCGGCGCCATCCCGGGCCTCAGAGACCGCCAGGCAATCGGCGTCATTGGCGTAGCGCACAGGCCGGGCCAGCCGGCGGGCCAGATCCTCCGGGAAGGGACGCCCGTTCAGCCAGGTGGAGTTGGCGTTGCGCATCCGCCCAGTGTGCGGGTTCACCGAGCCGGGACCGCCGACGCCGACCCGCGCCGCCTTCGCGCCAGCCTGCCGCTCGGCCTCCTCCAGGACCTCTGCTGCGGCCTCCAGTCCCGCCTCGTAGCTTCCGGGGGTCGGCCGCCGCACGCGGGCGAGGAAATCGCCCGCCGACGACAGGGCCGCCGCCTCGATCTTGGTTCCACCCAGGTCCAGCCCGAAGGCGATCATCGGCCGGCGGGCTCCAGGGCTTCGGCGATGGCCGCTTCAAGGGCCTCCCAACCATCGATCCTGGGGTGGAGGTCGGGCCGGCTGGGCGCCATGGGTCGAAGGCGCCGGTCCGCAACGGTCTGGAAACGGACGATCTCCGGGGCGTGCTCGGCCACCGAGTCGAGATTGGGGATCATGTCGTCGATGAAGGCCGCCGGTCCGCTCGCCTGGGCCGCCAGGAGCGCGGCCACCGGCCCCTTCAGCCCGCTGTTCACCAGAAGCGGATAGTCCATGCCATGCTTCTTCAGCCAGCGCGCCCGCCCCTCCAGCGCCTGTCCCGGGGCGTTGGTGAGAATCACGATGTCCGCGCGCCGGGACAGACGGGCCAGGGCCTCTGGGCCGCCCTCGGCGACCGGCATGTCCTCGACCGCATCCCGGAAGAAGGTCTGGAAGTGGGCCTGGCCGGTTTCGATGTCGATGTGCCGGTCCTCGCCCGGTCGGTAGATGTTCTGGAAGAGGGCGAAACGGTCGAACCGCATCTCGAACCCCTGGGTCGCCAGATACCGGGCGAAGCCTTCCATGAAGAGGCCCAGAACCTCATCGACATCGACAATGATCAGCGGCCGCCGCCCGCTGACTCCAAGGGCCTTCAGGTCCGGAGGCGGGTGATCTGGCGAGGTGAAGGTCATGAATGTTGCCCAGATAACGGAAGCTTAAGGATATCCATGGGATAGGTTGTGTTGAAAGGTGTTCCCGGCCCGCCTCGGGAGCCAAGTGCAGGTCGGTGAACGCATGGCCAAGAAAGTCCTCATCGTCGAGGATAACGAGCTGAACATGAAGCTTTTTCATGATCTGCTCGATGCTCAGGGCTATGAGACGCTTCAGACCCGCGAGGGCCTGGAGGCCCTGTCTCTTGCCCGCGAACAGCGCCCTGACCTGATCCTGATGGATATCCAGCTCCCGGAGATTTCCGGCCTGGAGGTCACAAAGTGGCTGAAGGCGGATGATGAGCTGTCCTCCATCCCGGTCGTCGCCGTCACCGCCTTCGCCATGAAGGGCGACGAGGAGCGGATTCGGCAGGGGGGATGTGAGGCCTATATCTCGAAGCCGATCTCCGTCTCGGGCTTCCTGGAGACGATCCGCCAGTTGCTGGACTAGGTCATGACCGCCCGCATCCTGATCGTGGACGACGCCGAGGGGAGCCGTCGTGTCCTCGAAGCCAAGCTGACCGCTGAGTACTATCAGGTCACCACTGCGGCGGATGGCGCGAGCGCTCTGGAGATCGCCGCCCGGGAGCCGCCGGACATTATTCTGCTGGACCTCATCATGCCGGGTCTGGACGGCTTTCAGGTGTGCAGGTTGCTGAAGGCCGACGACAATCTCAAGCGCATTCCGGTTGTCTTGCTGACCGCTGTCGACAGCCAGGAGGCGCGGCTGGAGGGTTTCGAAGCCGGGGCGGACGAGTTCTTGTCCAAGCCCATCGACGACCTTGTCTTGTTCGCCCGGCTGCGCAGTCTCGCACGCCTCAAGGTCATGATCGATGAGCTGGGCGAACACGAGGAGAGCAGCCGCAGGATGGGCGTTACGCCCATGCCGGGGTCCCGTTTGAGCGCTTCCGGGGGTCGGATTCTCGTCGTTGATGATGATCGGGTGCAGGCCGAGGCCCTGTCCGAAGACCTCTCCGTCGAGCACAGGCCGGTGATCGAAACCGACCCCCAACAGGCCCTCATCTCCGCCCGGGGACCGATTGACCTGGCGGTGATCAATGTTGCGAGCCGTGGTTTCGACGCTCTGCGTCTGGTCGCCCAGCTCAGGTCTGGCGAACATTCGCGTCAGGCTCCAATCCTCGCCGTCGTTGACCCTAAGGACCGTGGTCGCCTGCTCAGGGCCCTGGACCTGGGCGTCAACGATCTGCTGCCAAAGCCCTTCGATCCGCTTGAGCTCCGGGTCCGGGTTCGGGCTCTGATCCGCCGCAAGCGTTATGCCGACTATCTTCGGGACGCTGTCGCTCAGTCTTTCGAGATGGCGGTCATCGACCCACTGACCGGGCTCAACAATCGCCGATACATGATGGGGCAGTTGGACGCCCTGTTCGAGCGATCCGCACCAGGGGCCGAACCTGTTTCTCTTCTGATGGTCGATATCGATGACTTCAAACGTGTCAATGACACCTGGGGTCATGTCCTGGGTGACGACGTTCTGCGGGAGGTGGCCATTCGACTCGCCGCCAGCGTCCGCGCCATCGACCTGCCCTGCCGCTTCGGGGGAGAGGAGTTCGTGGTCGTCATGCCGGCGACCCGCCTGAGTGATGCCGAGCGGGTCGCCGAACGCATCCGGGACGCGATCTCCGACAAGGTTATTGTCTCGGGCGACCAGGAGATTCCGATCTCGGTCTCGGTGGGGGTGTCGGCCAGCGACGGCCCTGATGATCGCCCGGAATCCCTGCTTCGCCGGGCCGACGAGGCGCTCTACCAGGCCAAGTCCGCCGGTCGCAACCGGGTGGTGATCCACACCCCTCGGAGTTGAGGCGAGCCTGCCCGCAAACGAAAAACGCCCGGCTGACGCCGGGCGCTTTCATGTTCGGAGGCCTTTGACGGTCTACTTGATCTTGCCTTCACGGAACTCCACGTGCTTGCGCGCAATGGGGTCGTACTTCTTGAGGACCAGCTTTTCGGTCATGGTCCGCGCGTTCTTCTTCGTCACATAGTAGAACCCGGTGTCGGCCGACGAGTTCAGCTTGATCTTGATAGAGGCGGGCTTCGCCATGGTCGGTCCTCGCGGGGCCGGTCACGCCGGCAGGGTTCGTAAAGAGCGGCGGAAAATACGAATCCCCGACGCAAAGTCAATGCGCCCTAGAGTTCCCTTGGCCGGGCCGGTCCCATCCGGAAGCGCATGTACGGGATGGGACGGTGGGGGTTGTCGAGGCGCTCGCGCGTCTCCTGGATCACCGCCCGCGTCACCGTCGGCAGGGGGAGCTCAAGGGCGTCCTCCAGCTCGAACCAGGCGATCTCCTCAAGTTCGCCGCAGTCCGGCTGCCGCTCCAGGCTGACCAACCGTTCGGCGTCGGCCATGAGGAACCAGGTGTCGAAGCGCTTGCCGACGTTCGGCGGGGTCACCGCCCGGTAGATGATCGACAGGGCCTCAAGGTCGGGCTGGACGCCCTGTTCGAGAAACTCGCGCCAGGGGCCGGCGATTGGCCGCGGCTCGGTCGGACGGCCCAGCAGAAGGCCGGCCTCCTCCCAGGTCTCGCGGATCGCCGCCTTGCCGAGGGCCCGTCCCTTGTTGAGGGGCATGTAGGCCTCGAACTTTCCAGCGACCTCGGGCCGCAGGTCCGTCGCCGCCGGGGCGCGGAAGTCCGCCCGGTCGATCCGCCCGCCCGGGAAGACCCAGAGGTTCGGCATGAAGTTGTGACCGCCGTGCCGCTTGCCCATCAGGACGCGGGGCTTCGGCCCGTCGCGCCGGATGATGAACAGGGTGGCGGCGTTTCGCGGACGCACGGCCTTGGCGCCTTCCGGGCGCATGGGCGTGCGTTCCACGGCTCGGTTCGGTTGGAGTGTGTCGCTCATGGCCGGACTTTAGGCCCTGCCGCCCCCTCCGCAAGTGCGACCTTACGGAACCCGGCCGGTCGGTGTCATCGGCGCTTGCCCTTGCGAACCCCCGGAGGCGGTCCGCCGCGTCGACGGGCGTCGACGGCGCCGGGGCGGCGCGGTCCGCGTCCGCGGGGCGGCGGCGGGACCCCGGGCACGGGATCGCTGAGCATGTCGAACAGGAGGCCGCCAGTGACCGGTGTCGCCTCCACCAGCCGCACCTCGACCGGAAGGCCCAGGGGCCAGTGCGCGCCGGACCGCTCGCCCACCAGGGCGTGGGCCGTCTCGTCGTGGACGAAGAACTCCCCGCCGAGGCGCGAGATCGGGACCAGTCCGTCCGCCCCGGTCTCATCCAGGCGGATGAACAGGCCGAACCGGGTCACGCCGCTGATCCGCCCGGTGAAGATCGCCCCCACTCGGTCGGCAAGGAAGGCCGCGACATAGCGGTCGATGGCGTCGCGCTCCGCCGCCATGGCCCGCCGCTCCGCCGCGGTGATCATCTCGGCGGTGCCCTTCAGCTGGGCGATGTCGCGGTCGGTCAGGCCGTCCTCCCCCAGTCCCAGGGCGCGGATCAGGCCCCTGTGGACGATGAGGTCGGCGTACCGGCGGATCGGCGAGGTGAAATGGGCGTAGCGGTCGAGGTTCAGGCCGAAGTGGCCGATGTTGTCGGTGTCGTAGATCGCCTGCATCTGGCTGCGCAGCACCACCTCGTTGATGATCGCCGCACTGGGGCTCTCGCGGGTCTCCTCCAGCAGTCTGTTGAACCGGTCGGTGCGGGGCGCCTCGCCCTTGGACCAGGGCAGGCCCAGGGTCGCCAGGAAGTCGGCAAGGGCGTGGACCTTCTCCTGGCTGGGGGTGTCGTGCACCCGGTAGATCAGCGGCGTCTTGCGAGCCTCGAGGGTCTGGGCGGCGCAGACATTGGCCTGGATCATCATCTCTTCGATGAGCTGGTGCGCGGGCAGCACCGCCCGGGCCCGGATGGCGGTGATCTGGCCCTCGGCGTCCATCAGGATCCGGCGCTCGGGGCTCTCGATGGCCAGGGGGGAGCGTCTGCGCCGCGCCGCCAGCATGACGGCGTAAGCGGCGTAGAGGGGCTTCAGCACCCCGTCCAGGAGCGGCCCGGTGATGTCGTCGGGCTGACCGTCGATGGCCGCCTGCGCCTGCTCGTAGGACAGTTTTGCCGCAGACCGCATCAGGCCCCGGACGAAGCGGTGACCTGTCTTCCGCCCGCTGGCGTCAAAGACCATCCGCACCGCCAGGCAGGCCCGGTTCTCGCCGGCGCGGAGGCTGCAGAGCCCTGCAGAGAGGCGCTCCGGCAGCATGGGCTCCACCCGGTCGGGGAAATAGACGCTGTTGCCCTTGTCCCGGGCGGTGCGGTCCAGCGCCGAACCCGGCCGGACATAGGCGGCGACGTCGGCGATGGCCACCCACACCACCCAGCCGCCGGGGTTGCCCGCGTCTGCGTCGGGTTCGGCGTAGACGGCGTCGTCATGGTCCCGGGCGTCCGGCGGATCGATGGTCACGAGGGGCAGGGCGCGCAGGTCCTCGCGGCCGGAGAGGTCCGCCTCGCGGGCGGCCTCCGCCTCGGCCTCTGCGGCCTCGGGAAAGCCCGTCGGGATGCCATGGGCGTGGATGGCGATGAGCGAGGCGGCCCGGGGATCATCCTCCCGACCGACCCGTTCGAGGATCTCGCCCCGGTGCAGGCCGAAGCGTCGATCCCCGGGGGTCAGGCGCGCCACCACGAGGTCCCCGTCGCGGAGATCGGTCGGCGCGGCGCCCTCGATCAGGACCTGGTCCCGCGAGCGCCGGTCGACCGGCTCCACCCGGACCTGACGGGCCGACTTGCGCACCACGCCCAGCACCCGGTGGACGGCGGCGCCCAGGCGCTTGATCAGCTGCGCCTCGGTCTCACCCGCCTCGGTGGTTTCGAAGCGGACCAGAAGTCGGTCGCCAAGGCCCGGCGCGCCCGCCGTCGCTTCGTTCCGGTCGGGCGCGAGGCGGACCAGGGGGGCGTCCTCGCCCTTGACCAGGCGCACCAGGAGCTCGCCGTCCGGATCGCGCTCCACCACCTCGGCCACCCCCACCGGGGGCAGCTCTCCGCTGATGGCGACTCCCTTGCGTCCCCTGCGTCCCAGGGCCCCGCTGTCCTGCAATTCGCGCAGCATGTCGCGCAGGGCGATGCGGTCGGCGCCCTTGAGCCCGAAGGCCCGGGCGATGTCGGACTGCTCGGCCTCTCCGGTCTCGCGGATGAAGGCCAGCAGGGTCTCGCGGTCGGGCAGGCCCTTGGGCGGCCGCCCACCGGAGCGGGGGGCGCCGGATCGGGCGCCGTCCGGGCGATGACGGGGGGGTCTGGGTCTGGCCATGGCCTAGGCTAGACCCATTCTCAGGACTTCGCTCCCGGCTTTGCGGTCTTTCGCGCAGCGGGCTTCTTGGCGGCGGGCCTTTTCGCTGCGGGCGCCTTGGCGGTCGTCGCCTTGGCCGCGGGGGCCTTGCGGGCCCGTCCCTTCGCCGTCGGGGCCTTGGCTGCGCGTGCGGCCAGAAGCTCCACGGCTGCTTCCAGGGTCAGTTCCGCCGGATCGGCGCCCCTGGGGATGTTGGCGTTGACCTGGCCGTGCTTCACATAGGGCCCGAAGCGCCCGGACAGAATCTTCACCGGCGCGCCGTCCGCCGGATGGGCGCCCAGGTCCCGGAGGGCCGCGGCCTCCCCGCGACCCGCCCGGCCCCCGGCCTTCTTTTCGGCCAGCAGGGTCACGGCCCGGTTCACACCGACCTCGAAGACCTCGTCCACCCCCGGCAGGTTGGCGTAGACCCCCGCATGCTGGACAAAGGGCCCGTACCGGCCGATCCCGGCCAGGATGACGCCGCCATCCTCAGGGTGAAGACCCACCTCCCGAGGCAGGCGCAGAAGCCTCAGGCCCTTCTCCAGGTCCATGGCCTCGGGCGACCAGCCCTTGGGCAGGGAGGCGCGCTTGGGCTTGTCGCCTTCGCCCAGCTGGACGAAGGGGCCGAACCGGCCGGACTTCAGGAAGACGGTGAGCCCCGTCTCGAGGTCCGTTCCCAGCTCGCGGTCGCCGGAGGGCGTCTCGCCATCCTCCGAAGGAGGGCCGAACTTCCGGGTGTAGCGGCACTCCGGATAGTTGGAGCAGCCGATAAAGGGCTCAAAGCGGCTGGGCTTGAGAGACAACTCTCCCGTCCCGCACTTCGGACAGGTCCGGCCCCCCTCGCCCGGGAACAGGAAGGGCCCCAGGGTGGTGTTCAGGGCCTCGATGACATCGCGGGTGGGCTGTTTGAGGACCTCGGCGGTCGCCGGCTGGAACTCGCCCCAGAACTCCCGGAGCAGGGCCTTCCAGTCGAGATCGCCGGCCGAGACCTGGTCCAGCTTCTCCTCGAGCGCCGCCGTGAAGTCGTACTCGACATAGCGGTTGAAGAAGGATTCCAGGAACACCGTGACCAGGCGCCCCTTGTCCTCCGGGATGAAACGGTTCTTGTCCATCCGCACATAGCTGCGGTCCCGCAGGACCGACAGGATGGAGGCGTAGGTGGAGGGGCGCCCGATCCCGAGTTCCTCCATCTTCCGGACCAGGCTGGCTTCGGAATAGCGCGGCGGCGGTTCGGTGAAGTGCTGGTCGGCCTTGGCCTTGCGCACCTCCGCCACGGCGCCCTCGTTCAGGACTGGAAGGCGGCCCCCTTCCTCGTCCTCGGGATCGTCCCGCCCCTCCTCGTAGACCTTGAGGTAGCCGTCGAAGAGGATGACCTGACCCGTGGCCCGCAGGCCGGTGCGGCCGTCCGGAGTGGAGATGTCCACCGTCGTCCGCTCGATCCGGGCCGACTCCATCTGCGAGGCCAGCATCCGCTTCCAGATCAGCTCGTAGAGGCGGCCCAGGTCGCCCTCCAGCCGCAGGGAGCCGGGATTCCGCGCCAGGCTCGTGGGACGGATCGCCTCGTGGGCCTCCTGGGCGTTCCGCGCCTTGGTCCGGTACTGCCGGGGCGCCTCCGGCAGATAGGTCCCGCCGAACAGGCCGGAGATGACCTGGCGGGCTTCCTGCAGGGCCTCCGGCGCCGACTGGACGCCATCGGTCCGCATGTAGGTGATCAGGCCGACGGTCTCGCCGCCGATGTCGACGCCTTCGTAGAGCTTTTGCGCGGCCTGCATGGTCCGCTGGGCCGAGAAGCCCAGCTTGCGCGCGGCCTCCTGTTGCAGCGTGGAGGTGGTGAAGGGGGGGGCGGGAGAACGCCGGGCCGGTTTCTTCTCCACCGCCGAGATGGTGAAGGCGCCGGCTTCCACCGCCTTGCGGGCGGCCTCGGCGGCGTCCATGTCGCCCAGGTCGAACTTGGTCAGCTTCCGCCCCTCGTGCACCGCCAGCCGGGCTGTAAAGGGGGCGCCGGCCGAGGTCATGTCGGCCTCCACCGTCCAGTACTCGCGCGTGATGAAGCGCTCGATCTCGATCTCACGGTCGACGACCAGCCGCAGGGCCACCGACTGGACCCGGCCCGCGGACCGGGCCCCCGGCAGCTTGCGCCAAAGCACGGGGGAAAGGTTGAAGCCGACCAGGTAGTCCAGCGCCCGTCGGGCCAGGTAGGCCTCGACCAGCTCCATGTCGATCTGGCGCGGCGACTTCATCGCCTCGGTCACCGCCGACTTGGTGATTGCGTTGAACACCACCCGTTCGACAGGCTTGTCCTTCACGGCGCGCTTGGCGCGCAGCACGTCCAGCACGTGCCAGGAGATGGCCTCGCCCTCGCGGTCGGGGTCGGTGGCCAGGATGATGCGATCGGACGCCTTCGCCGCCTCGGCGATCTCCGAAAGGCGCTTGGCGGCCTTGGCGTCGACCTCCCAGGACATGGCGAAGTCCTCGTCCGGGCGGACCGAGCCATCCTTGGGCGGCAGGTCGCGGACGTGGCCATAGCTCGCCAGAACCTTGTAGTCCGAGCCCAGGTACTTGTTGATGGTCTTGGCCTTGGCGGGGCTCTCGACGATAACGAGGTGCATGCAGGTCCTTGGGGCCGACGGGCTCTGGAAGGGGCGGGAAAGTGGGCCGCGGATAGGCCGCCTGTCAACTTGGCCCGCAGAAGGGGCCTTTGTCAGGCAAGCGCCGCACCCCCTCCGGTGGTGAAGATCACACGTCCGGAAAGTTCAAGCTCGGCCAGGGCGGCATTCACTTCTGAGGTCGTGAGGCCGGACAGTCGAACAATATCGTCCCTGGGCGCGGGGGAGGGCGACAAAAGATCCAGAACCTTTTGCCGCGCCGTTTCCGGCGCCTCGCCGCCGGGCTCGCGCCCGGTCTGGGGGAAGGGATCGAAGGGGCGGTCCGGCTCGGCGAGGCCGGACAGGCCGGCCAGGGCGCGAAGCACGTCCTCGCCGCCCTCGCAGACGGCTGCGCCCTGCCGGAGCAGGTCATTGCCGCCCCGGGATCGGGGGTCGAGGGGCGAGCCCGGGACGGCGAGGACTTCGCGGCCCATCTCCGCCGCCAGCCGGGCGGTGATGAGCGAGCCGGACCTGAGTTCGGCCTCCACCACCACGACGGCGCGGGCAAGCCCGGCGATGATCCGGTTGCGTCGGGGAAAGTCCGCCGCCGTAGCCGTGCGGCCGGGCGGGTTCTCGGAGACCATGCATCCTCCGGCGGCGAGGATGGCGGCGTATAGGTCGGCGTGCTGGGAGGGATAGATGTCATCCACGCCTCCCGCGAGGACCGCCGCCGTCCCGGTGGCCAGGGCCCCCTGGTGGGCCGCGCCATCGATCCCCCGCGCCAGACCCGACACGACGGTCAGGCCCGCGGCGCCGAGTTCGGTGGCGAGGGTTCCGGCGAACCTGAGGCCGAGGGCCGAGGCGGCTCGCGCGCCAACGACAGCGGCGCATGTCCGCTCGAGGGGGCGAAGGTCGCCCAGCACCCAGATCAGCGGCGGCGGCGGATCGAGGGCGGCCAGCAGGGCCGGGAAGTCGGGATCACAGGACAAGAGCAGGCGTGCGCCGAGGGCTTCTCCCGCTGCGATCTCCTCCTCCGCCTGCGCTGCGGTCTGGGGGGCGAGGGGCCCAACCCTTCCCACCCTGCGGGCCAGGTCCGGCAGGGCCTCGAGAGCGAGGGAAGGATCACCGAACCGCCGGATCAGCTCCCGGAAGGTCACGGCCCCGACGCTGGGGGTCCGCGCCAGCCGCAGCCAGTCCCGTCTGAAGGCGGCGGCGCGGTCCGTCACGGGGCCCCGGGCGGGGATTCGGGCGGGGCTTCGGCCGCTTTCCCGCCGCCGATGCGGGGCTCCTGGCCCTTGAGGATGCGCCTGAGGTTGTCCTGATGGCGCACGAAGATCAGGGCGCCCATGAAGAGGGTCAGGGTCACGATGGCGTGGGGGGAGTGGAAGACGAAGAGGGCGAACAGCGGGGCCAGGGCGGCGGCGGTGAGGCCGGCCAGGGAGGAGATTCTGAAGAAGAAGGCCATCACGAGCCAGGTCGCCGCAGCGGTGGCCCCCAGGGGGAAGGCGGCGGCGAGCAGGGTGCCGAAATATGTGGCGACGCCCTTGCCGCCCCTGAACTTCAGGAAGACCGGGAAGAGGTGGCCGAGGAAGGCGGAGCCCGCCGCCAGGGCCACCATC
>NZ_JADBZL010000012.1:0-28415 GCF_020402505.1 Phenylobacterium sp.
AGGTCATCGAGACCTTCGCCATGGACGACTTCGCCAAGTCGAAGATCGCCCTGACCAACGACGAGCTGGTCGGCGAGCGCGAGACCATCAAGGACCTTCTGGCCTGATCCTCAGATCCACCCGCGCCGCCGGAGCTCGGCGGCGTAGGTGCGGCTGACCGGCGCCTCCGCCCCATCCTTCAGGGTCAGGGTCGCCCGGCCATCCGCCCTGCGGGCGTCGGCGATGCCCGCGCGCGCGACCCACCAGGACCGGTGCACCTGCATGCCCTCCTGGCCTTCCAGCTCGGCGACGGCGTCGGCCATGCGAAGGAGGATCAGGTCCTGGCCCGCGCTAGTGTGCACGCGCAGGTAGTGGTCCTCAGCCTCGACCGCCCAGATCTCCGCGCCGCGCAGCCGCACGGGCAGGCGTTCGAGGAAGCGTGAGGGCGGCGTCGCCGCCTCCGGGACCGCGGCGGGGTCTCGCGGCGGGGGCATGACGGCCACAGACAGCACCGACATGCTCACGGACACCACCAGGGACGTACCCAGGTAGCCGGGAAGTTCCGAAAGGCTAAGGGCCTGGCCGGGCATCAGGCCCGCCGTGAGCCAGACCACGACCCCCGCGGGAATGAAGACCAGGAGTCCGCCCAGGCCGGCCTGGACCCAGCGGTTCGCTCCCGGCGCCAGGCGCCTCGCCACCAGGAAGCCGCACAGGCCGATCATCCCGGTGAGGATCGCCACCGGGACCAGGTAGGCGAGCCTCCAGGCGAGAGGGAAGGCCGAGAGGCCGAAGGCGCCGACAAAGGCCAGGAAGGCGCCGACGGCTGCGGCCACGCCAGCCGTCACGCCAACCGAGCGTCGAAACCTGGGCGCCGTCCACGCTTCGCGAACGGCGGACCCCGGCGGCTGGCGAAGCGGCGGCGTCATCTGGCGCATCCCCGTTTGAGGCCCGGCGAGGAGCCCTGCAGGTTCCGACCAGAGCCCGGCGGCGACGTCCGCCCGGGTGACCGGAGACCCAAGATGACCCTCATGTCCCAAATCCGCCCCCCCTCGCGCAAGGCTGCGCTTATCGCCGCCGTGACGGTCGGCTCGCTCGCCATCGCAGCGGCCCTGCTGCCCCGCGTCCTGGCCCAGCCTGCGCCGGGCGCCGGCCTGCCGGCCTTCCAGCCGCACGGGCCGGACCTGGAGTTGCTCGCCTCCACCCCGCCGGTCATCCTGGTCCATCTCGCCTTCGGCCTTCTGGCCCTGATGGTCGGCGCCATCCTGATGGCGGGTCGCAAGGGAGCCCGCATGCACCGTATCCTCGGCTGGGGCTGGGTCCTGGCGGTGGGTATCGTCGCGATCACCTCCCTCTTCATCCGGGTCGTCAATCCGGGCCACTTCTCCTTCATCCACATCCTGAGCGGCTATGTGATCATCGCCCTGCCCCTGGCGGTGGCGGCGGCCCGCCGGCATGACGTGGAGCGGTATCGCCGCACCATGACCGGCATGTTCTTCGGCGGCTTCGCCGTGAACCTCCTGTTCGTCCTCCTGCCGGGCCGTTTCGTATGGAACCTGTTCCTGGGCTGACGCGGGGGCAGGGCGGCTCGGCGGTTGCCTGTTTTCCGGGGGGCGCCTATAAATCGGCCACTCGCCAATCGGGCGAGCCTGCAGAACAGCGTTTCTGGGCCTCATGAACATCCACGAACATCAAGCCAAGGCCGTCCTGTCCGAGTTCGGCGTCGCGGTCCCGCGCGGGTTTCCCGCCTTTTCCGTCGACGAGGCCGTCAAGGCCGCCGAGCAGCTGGGCGGCCCGGTCTATGTGGTGAAGTCCCAGATCCACGCCGGCGGTCGCGGCAAGGGCCGCTTCGAGGGCCTGGGCCCCGACGCAAAGGGCGGCGTCCGGGTGGTCAAGAGCGTCGACGACGTCCGCGCCAACGCCCAGGAAATGCTCGGCCGGGTCCTGGTGACCCACCAGACCGGTCCCAAGGGCAAGCAGGTCAACCGCCTCTACATCGAAGAAGGCGCGGCCATCTCCAAGGAGTTCTACCTCTCCCTCCTGGTGGACCGCGAGACCAGCTGGGTGTCGGTGGTGGCCTCCACCGAGGGCGGCATGGACATTGAAACCGTCGCCCACGACACGCCGGAAAAGATCATCACCTTCGGGATCGATCCGGCCACCGGCGTCTGGCCGTTCCATGGGCGCGCCCTGTCCAAGGCCCTGGGGCTCAGCGGCGACCTCGCCAAGCAGGCGGCCAAGCTTCTGGGTCAGCTCTACACGGCCTTCGTCGCCAAGGACATGGCGATGCTCGAGATCAACCCGCTGATCGTGACCGCCGATGACCAGCTGCGGGTCCTGGACGCCAAGGTGTCCTTCGACTCCAACGCCCTGTTCCGTCACCCCGAGATCGTCGCCCTGCGCGACGAGACCGAGGAGGACCCCAAGGAAATCGAAGCTTCCAAGTTCGACCTCTCCTACATCGCCCTCGACGGCGAGATTGGCTGCATGGTCAACGGCGCGGGCCTGGCCATGGCGACCATGGACATCATCAAGCTCTACGGCGCCGAGCCCGCCAACTTCCTGGACGTCGGCGGCGGCGCGGACGAAGCCAAGGTGACCGCCGCCTTCAAGATCATCATGGCCGACCCGAACGTGAAGGGCATACTGGTCAACATCTTCGGCGGGATCGCCCGGTGCGACATCCTGGCCAACGGCGTGGTCAACGCTGTCAAGCAGGTCGGCCTGTCCGTACCCCTGGTGGTGCGCCTGGAAGGCACCAACGCCGAACTGGGCAAGAAGATCATCAATGAGAGCGGCCTGAACGTCATCGCGGCCAACGACCTCAGCGATGGCGCCGAGAAGATTGTGAAAGCCGTGCGGGGGCTCGCCTAATGTCCATTCTGATCGGCAAAGAAACCCGGGTCATCTGTCAGGGCGTCACCGGCGCCCAGGGCACCTTCCACTCCGAGCAGGCCATCGCCTACGGGACCAGGATGGTCGGCGGCGTGACCCCCAGCAAGGGCGGGACCACCCATGTGGGTCTGCCGGTATTCAATACGGTTGATGAAGCCGTGCGGCAGACGGGCGCGGACGCCAGCGTGATCTATGTGCCGCCGCCCTTCGCTGCGGATTCGATCCTCGAAGCGATCGACGCCGGAATTCCCCTGATCATCTGCATCACCGAGGGCATCCCGGTCGCAGACATGGTCAAGGTCAAGCGCGCCCTGTCGGGCTCAAGGTCCCGCCTGATCGGCCCGAACTGCCCCGGCGTCCTGACGCCGGAAGCCTGCAAGATCGGCATCATGCCCGGGAATATCTTCCGCAAGGGTTCGGTGGGTGTTGTTTCCCGGTCGGGTACGCTTACCTACGAGGCGGTGTTCCAGACCAGCCAGGTCGGCCTTGGCCAGACCACGGCCGTGGGCATTGGCGGGGACCCCGTGAAGGGCACGGAGTTCATCGACGTGCTCGACATGTTCCTGAAGGACCCCGAAACCGAGTCGATCATCATGATCGGCGAAATCGGCGGTTCGGCTGAAGAAGATGCTGCGGAATTCATAAAGAATTCAGCCATTCGGAAGCCTATGGTCGGGTTCATTGCGGGTCGCACCGCCCCGCCCGGACGCAGGATGGGCCATGCCGGCGCCATCATCTCGGGCGGCAAGGGCGGCGCGGAAGACAAGATTGCGGCGATGGAGTCCGCGGGAATCCGCGTGGCGCCGTCTCCGGCGAAGCTGGGAGAAACCCTGCTCGAGGTGCTGAAAGGCGCCTGACGGGGCCTGACAATTCAACCTTGAGCGGTCCAGATCGACTCTCCTTCAGAAGGCGTCGCGGGCCGCCGGCGACAGGCGGACGACATGGCGGACGACGCTGGACGGATCAACGAGCTGCTGGCTGAAACCTCCTTCCTCTATGGCGGGAACGCCGCCTTCATCGAGGACCTCTACGCCCGCTGGCTGAAGGCGCCGGACTCCGTCGAGCCCTCCTGGCGCAGCTTCTTCACCTCCGTCCACGACCGGGCCGGAGCGGGTCAACCCATGGCGCCCCCGTCCTGGACCGCCCGAGGCGCCCCCGTCGCCCGACCGGAATGGCTCTCGGCCATTGACGGGCTCTGGCCGGCCGTGGAGGCCAAGCTCGCCTCGAAGATCGCCGACCGGACCCCCGCCGCCCCCGCCCAGGACGTTCGCGCGGCCACCCTCGATTCTCTCCGCGCCATCATGATGATCCGGGCCTACCGGATGCGGGGACACCTGCGGGCCAATCTCGACCCCCTGGGCATGGCCGCACCCGAGGGCGACGCCTCGGAGCTGGATCCCGCCTCCTACGGCTTCAGCGAGGCCGACTACGACCGCCCCATCTTCCTGGACTACGTCCTGGGTCTGGAGACCGGGACCCTCCGCGAGATCCTGGCCATCCTCAAGCGCACCTACTGCTCGGATCTCGGCGTGCAGTACATGCACATTTCCGACCCGGCCCAGAAGGCCTGGCTCCAGGAGCGGATCGAGGGCCGAGACAAGGAGATCGTCTTCACCCGCGAGGGCAAGATCGCCATCCTCAAGAAACTGATCGAGACCGAAGGCTTCGAACGCTTCCTGCACAAGCGCTTCCCGGGGACCAAGCGCTTCGGCCTGGACGGCGGCGAGTCCATGGTCCCGGCCCTGGAGCAGATCATCAAGCGCGGCGGCGCCCTGGGAGTCCAGGACATCGTCATCGGCATGCCGCACCGTGGGCGGCTGAACGTTCTGGCGGCGGTGATGGGCAAGCCCTACCACGTGATCTTCCACGAGTTCCAGGGCGGCTCGAGCCTGCCCTCCGACGTCGAGGGATCGGGCGACGTCAAGTATCACATGGGCGCCTCGTCCGACCGCGCCTTCGACGGGAATACCGTCCACCTGTCCCTGACGGCCAATCCCTCGCACCTGGAGATCGTCAATCCGGTGGTGCTGGGCAAGGCGCGCGCCAAGCAGGCCTTCGTCCTGCGGGAGACCCCTGACGCCGGGCGCAGTCACGTCCTGCCCCTGCTGCTGCATGGCGACGCCGCCTTTGCGGGCCAGGGGGTGGTGGCCGAGTGTTTCGCCATCTCCGGGACGCGGGGCTACCGCACCGGCGGCTGCGTCCACTTCATCGTGAACAACCAGATCGGCTTCACGACCGCGCCCAAGTACAGCCGCTCCTCGCCCTACCCCTCGGACGTGGCGCTGATGGTCGAGGCGCCGATCTTCCACGTCAACGGCGACGACCCCGAGGCGACGGTCTACGCCGCGAAGGTGGCCACCGAGTTCCGCCAGAAATTCGGCAAGGACGTGGTCATCGACATGTTCTGCTACCGACGGTTCGGTCACAACGAGGGCGATGACCCGACCATGACCTCGCCGCTGATGTACGCGCGGATCAAGGACCACCCCAGCACCCGCGAAATCTACGCCCGTCAGCTGATCGCGGAAGGCGTCGTCACTGAGCCCGAGGTCGCGCAGTGGATGTCCGAGTTCGAGGCCTTCCTCGACGCGGAGTTCGACGCCGGCAAGGCCTACAAGGCGGACAAGGCGGACTGGCTGGATGGCAAGTGGGCGGGGCTCGCCCTGCCGGAGGGCGAAGACAGGCGGGGGAACACCTCGGTGCCTCTGTCCCGCCTCAAAGCGATCGGCGAGCGAATCACGGTCGTCCCCGAGGGGGTCGATGTTCACAAGAATGTTCGCCGGGTGATAGAGGCGCGGAAGTCTGCGATTGTGACTGGCGAGGGAATCGACTGGGCCACCGGCGAGCATCTCGCCTTCGGCAGCCTGCTTCAGGAGGGCTTCCCGGTCCGCCTGGCGGGGCAGGACAGCGTTCGCGGAACCTTCACCCAGCGCCACAGCGACATCGTCGACCAGACGACCGAGGCTCACTACACGCCTCTCAACAACATCGGCCCCGGCCAGGCGCACTTCGAGGTCATCGACTCACCTCTCTCCGAGGAGGCGGTGCTGGGCTTCGAGTACGGCTTCTCCCTGGCGGACCCCAAGACCCTGGTGCTCTGGGAAGGCCAGTTCGGCGACTTCGCCAACGGCGCCCAGGTGGTGATCGACCAGTTCATCTCGTCCGGCGAGCGCAAGTGGCTGCGGATGAGCGGCCTGGTCCTGCTGCTGCCGCACGGCTACGAGGGCCAGGGCCCCGAGCACTCTTCCGCCCGCCTGGAGCGCTTTCTCCAGCTCTGCGCGGAGGACAACCTCCAGGTCGTCAACTGCACCACCCCGGCCAACTACTTCCACGTGCTGCGCCGGCAAATGCGCCGGGAGTTCCGCAAGCCCCTGGTGGTCATGACGCCCAAGTCGCTCCTTCGGCACAAGAAGGCGGTGTCGCTCCTGTCCGAGCTGGCAGAAGGCTCGTCCTTCCACCGGGTCCTGCATGACGACGCCGAACGCGGCCGCCACACCGCGCTGACCCTCGACCCGCCGGAGAAGATCCGTCGTGTCGTCCTGTGCTCGGGCAAGGTCTATTTCGACCTCCTTGAAGCCCGGGAGGAGCGCGGCCTGACCGACATCTACCTGATGCGGCTGGAGCAGTTCTATCCCTGGCCGATGAAGTCCCTGTCGACCGAGCTGTCGCGTTTCCCCAACGCCGAACTGGTCTGGTGCCAGGAAGAGCCGAAGAATATGGGCGGCTGGACCTTTGTCGATCCCTGGCTCGAGCTGACCCTGGAACGCCTGAAGGTGAAGGCCAGGCGCGCCCGCTATGTGGGCCGGCCCGCCTCCGCCTCCACCGCCGCCGGCCAGATGAGCCGGCACAACCGCGAACTCCAGGCCTTCCTCACCGAAGCCCTCGCGTAAAGAAGAGGACACGATCATGGCCGACATCATGACCCCCGCCCTCGGAGAATCCGTCTCCGAGGCCACCGTGGCGCGCTGGACCAAGAAGCCCGGAGAGTCGGTCCGCAAGGATGAGATCCTGGTCGAGCTCGAGACCGACAAGGTCAGCCTCGAGGTGGCGGCGCCCGCCGACGGCGTGCTGGAGTCCATTTCCGCCGAGGAGGGCGCCACGGTCGAGCCGGGCGCCGTGCTGGGTCGGGTGAGGGAGGGCGCTGCCGCTTCCACACCCGCCGCCGCCCCTGCGCCCTCCGCCCCCAAGGTCGCCAAGCCTGCGCCTGCGGCCCCGGCCCCGGCCCCGGCCCCCGCCGCAGCAGCTTCCGCGGCGCCGGTCCTGGCCCCCTCGGCTCAGCGAATCGCTACCGAGGGCAGGCTGGACCCGGCCGCCATCGCCGGCACGGGCAAGGGGGGCCGCGTGACCAAGGCTGACGCCCTTGCCGCCCTCGAGGCCCGGGCCGCCGCCCCGCCGCCTGCGCCTGCGCCCGCCGCCCCGCGGGAGGCCCACGCCCGGGAGGAGCGCATCCGGATGACCCGGCTGCGGCAGACCATCGCCCGCCGCCTCAAGGAGGCCCAGCAGACCGCCGCCATGCTCACGACCTTCAACGAGGTCGACATGAGCGCTGTCATGGCCCTGCGGAACACCTACAAGGACGCCTTCGAGAAGACCCACGGCGTGAAGCTCGGCTTCATGGGCTTCTTCGTCCGGGCCTGCATCCACGCCCTGAAGTCCGTGCCCGAGGTCAACGCCGAGATCGACGGTCAGGACCTGATCTACAAGAACCACTACGATATCGGCGTCGCCGTCGGCACCGAGCGCGGCCTGGTCGTGCCGGTGGTGCGCGACGCCGACACCCTGTCCCTGGCGGGGATCGAGAAGGCCATCGGCGACCTCGGCAAGAAGGCCCGCGACGGCGCCCTGGCCCTGGACGACCTGCAGGGCGGCACCTTCACCATCTCGAACGGCGGGGTCTATGGCTCGCTGATGTCGACGCCGATCCTCAACGCGCCTCAATCGGGCATCCTGGGCATGCACAAGATCCAGGAGCGCCCGGTGGCCGTGAATGGCCAGGTGGTGATCCGTCCGATGATGTATCTTGCCCTGTCGTATGACCACAGGATCGTCGACGGCCAGGGCGCCGTCACCTTCCTGGTGCGAGTCAAGGAAGCCATCGAGGATCCGCAGCGCCTGCTGCTCGACATCTGAACCCTTCAGGCCCGACCGGGTAAGGAAGCGCCATGTCCCAGTACGACGTCGTCATCATCGGGGGCGGCCCCGGCGGCTACAACGCCGCCATCCGCGCCGGCCAGCTCGGCCTGAAGGCCGCCATCATTGAAATGCGAGAGACCCTCGGCGGCACCTGCCTCAATGTCGGCTGCATGCCGTCCAAGGCCCTGCTGCACGCCTCCGAGCTCTACGAGGCGGCGAACCGGGAGTTCGAGCACCTGGGCATCGACGTCTCCCCGCGGCTCAACCTCACCCAGATGATGGCCCAGAAGGATGAGTCGGTGACCGCCCTGACCAAGGGGGTCGACTTCCTGATGAAGAAGAACAAGGTCGAGCGGATACTTGGAAAAGGTCGCCTGGCCGGGCCCGGCAGGGTCGAGGTCGACGGCGCGGACGGCAAGACCGTGACCCTCGAGGCCCGCAACATCGTCATCGCCACAGGTTCGGAGCCGTCCGGCCTGCCGGGCTTGGCCGTGGACGGGGAACGGATCGTCGACTCCACGGGGGCCCTGTCCCTGTCCGAGGTCCCGAAGACCATGATCGTCATTGGCGCCGGCATCATCGGGCTCGAGCTCGGTTCGGTCTGGCGCCGGCTGGGGGCTGAGGTGACGGTGATCGAGTACCTAGACCGGATCTGTCCCGGCATGGACGCCGAGGTGGCGAAGACCTTCCAGAGAATCCTGACCAAGCAGGGCGTCAGTTTCAAGCTGGGGTCCAAGGTGACCGGGGCCAAGGCCGGCAAGTCCAGGGTCGACCTGACGGTGGAGCCCGCCGCCGGCGGCGCCGCCGAAACCCTGTCGGCCGACCGCGTCCTGCTGGCGATCGGCCGCAGACCCTACACGGCCGGCCTCGGCCTGGAGACCGTGGGGATCGTCCCCGACGCCCGCGGCTTCATCGAGACCGACCACTTCCGGACCTCGGCGGCGGGCGTCTGGGCGGTTGGAGACGTCATCCACGGTCCCATGCTGGCCCACAAGGCCGAGGAGGATGGGGTCGCCTGTATCGAGCTCATCGCCGGCAAGGCCGGGCACGTGGACTACAATCTGGTGCCCAGCGTGGTCTACACGACGCCGGAAGTGGCCTGGGTCGGGCGTAATGAAGAACAGCTGAAGGCGGAGGGGCGGGTCTACAAGGCCGGCAAGTTCCCCTTCGCCGCCAACAGCCGGGCCAAGATCAACCACGAGACCGACGGCTTCGTGAAGGTCCTGGCCGACGCCGCCACGGATGAAATCCTGGGCGTGCATATCCTGGGCCCCCAGGCCGGCGAGCTGATCGGCGAGTATTGCGTCGCCATGGCCTTCCGGGCGGCCAGCGAGGACATCGCCCGGGTCTGCCACCCCCACCCGACGCGCTCCGAGGCCGGTCGCCAGGCCGCCATGGGGGTCGAGGGCTGGACCATGCAGGCCTGACGGCCTGTCAGCGGGTCAAGCTCAGAAGCCGATAACCTTGTAGCCGACCTCCAGCCCCCAGTCTCCCGGGCGGTCCCCACCGGCGAAGACCGTGGGTTTCACCGTGATGATGCCCCTGCCGCCAAATGCAGGACCCAGAACCCGGCCATAGGTCACGGCGAGACCAAGGAAGGTCGTCTCGGACTTCCAGTCCCTGTTGATCGAAGGATCGACCGTGATCAGGTTCCGCGGATCCTTCAGCTTGGGCACAAAGTAGAAATCCATGGAGGTGGTCCGGACATCCCGCCTTCGGTCATCACCCCAGAGCGACTCCGAGTGGACGAGGGCCGGAGCGAAGATGGCGCCGTCATTGAGGAACCAGGCCTTGACCAGGGTGCCCTTGAGAACATTCTTCCCCGTGCCGAGCTCGTCGCGGGACGCCGTGTCGAAGATCATCTCCCCCAGGATGACCCAGCCGCCCTGGCGGTTGAGGGCCAACACATGCGACACCTGCACGGAGGCGTCGCCCAGGCCATAGTCCTCCTCTCCCCGGACATCGACCGAAGCGAGAGGAACCCGGTAGCGGACGCTCCAGTCCTGCTTCGCACCGAGGGGCGTCGTATAGTTCACCTTCAAGGTATCGCTCCTGAAACCGCCCTTCAGGTCCAGGCGCTCCCAGGTCGTCTGGACCTGTCTGTTCAGCTTTGTCGGGTCCGTGCCGTTGTCGGGGGCGTTCTCACCATGGGCGCCAGACGCCGCCAAGAGAAGAAGGGCTGCGCCGGAGGCGAAAACGTTCACGGGTCGCATGCGGAAACCTCATGGTGGTGAAACTCTTCTGAACGCCGGCAAGAACCGGTCATCAGGGTCGTCGATTCTTAGCTTCTCGGGTGAGCGGCTGTATAGGCCCTGAGCAAGGCGGCGGAATCGACCTGGGTGTAGCGCTGGGTGGTGGAGAGCGAGGCGTGGCCCAGCAGTTCCTGGATGGATCTGAGGTCGGCGCCCGCGCCCAGGAGATGGGTGGCGAAGGCGTGCCGCAGGGCGTGGGGCGTGGCGCTGTCCGGGAGGCCCAGCCGCCCCCGCATCCCCTGGACCGTCGCCTGGACGTGGCGGGGGGACAGGGGCCCGCCCCGGCGGGCGCGGAAGAAGGGCTCGTCCGGCCCCAGGGGAAAGGGCAGGGCGGCCAGGTAGGCCTCTACCGCCTGAGCCACCCGGGGCAGGACCGGGACCATCCGCGTCTTCGCGCCCTTGCCGGTGATGCGCAGGCTCTCGCCCAGGGGGGCGTCCCGGCGGCGCAGGGACAGGGCCTCTGAGATGCGCAGGCCGCAACCGTAGAGCAGGGTCAGGACGGCCTCGTCCCGGGCCGCCTCCCAGGGATCGAGACCGCCGTCGAGGCCCGGCTCGGCAAGGAGCTCCGCCGCCTGGGATTCGGTGACAGGTCGCGGCGCCGTCGGCTTGACGCGCGGCCCCCGGACCAGGGCAAGGGCGGCGTTGGTGATCGAGAGGCGCCGGTCGAGAAAGCCGTGGAAGGTCCGGATCGCCGAGAGGGACTGGGAGAGCGAGCGGGGGGACAGGGGCGTCTCCCCCTGCCTCAGCACCGCCAGCCAGGCGCGGATGTCCGCAGCGCTGATCGTTCCCAGGTCGTCGGCCGACAGGGGACCGCCCCGGTGCCCTTCCAAGAACGCCAGGTAACGCCGGCCGATGAAGCCGTAGGCCGCAAGTGTGCGAGGGGAGAGTCGACGCTCCTGCTCGAGGTGCTCCAGCCAGAGGCCGAGGGCCGCCCGGGCGTCCATCAGGCCCCCATCAGCCGCCGGGCCAGGCTTTGGGTCACACGCGCCATGAAGGCCACAAGCTCGGGGCCCATATCCGGCGTGAACCCTTCGGGATCGCCTGAGCCAAAGCCCATCAGGCCGGGCCCGCCGGGGAGGTTGAGCCGGGCCAGGGCCATGGACCGGATGAACGGCGCCTGGTCGCCGAACAGGCCAAGGGCCGTGGGGCGAAAGCCAAGCAGGAGGTCGGCGTCATCCTCCAGAAGCCGGGCGAGGGCGCCGTCGGGCAGATGCCGCCACCCCTCCGGCGGCGGGGATCCCTCCAGCCCCAGGGCGCCCGCCTGCAGGCCGAACCGGACCCGGGCGATCTCGTCCAGGCGCAGGGCGAGGTCCGCCGGGGCGCGAGCGTCGAGCAGATCGATCACCGCCTCCCGGGTTTGGGCCTGGGCGGCGAAATTGGCCCGGGCGACCGCCTCGAGCCGGGCCCGGGCCTCACCCTCGCGCCGAGCGGTCTCACTGACCCGGGCGAGGGCGGCGGGACCGAACTCCACCACTCGGGCGTCGGGCCGCAGGGCCAGGCCGAGGGCCTGGAGGGTCTCGGGGTCACTGGTCAGGATGTCAGGGCGGCGCAGAAGGGCGGCGCGCACCGTCTCCGGCCCGGGCTCGTCCGAGAAGTCCGCTTCGCCCACACCGCTCATCGCCCCCTCGCCCCCGGTTCAGAGAATCGACTGTCCCGTTGCGGCCCAGTCGCTCAGGAACTGAGAAAGCCCCTTTTCGGTTAACGGGTGCTTGAAGAGGGCGACGAAGACGTCCGGCGGGATGGTCGCGCAGTCGGCGCCGCGCAGGGCGGCGGCGGTGACGTGCGTCGGACTCCGGATGGAGGCGGCGAGGATCTCGGTGTCGAAGTCATAGTTGTCGTAGATGGCCCGGATCTCGGTGATGAGGTCCATGCCCTCCGCACCATGGTCGTCCAGGCGGCCGATGAAGGGCGAGATGAAGCTGGCCCCCGCCTTGGCGGCGAGCAGGGCCTGCGCCGCCGAGAAGCACAGGGTGACGTTGGTCTGGATTCCCTGCACCGCGAACTCCGAAGTGGCGACCAGACCCTCCCGGGTCAGCGGCACCTTGACCACCACGTTGGGTGCGATGGCCGCCAGCTTCGCTCCCTCGGCGAGCATGCCCGCCGTGTCCGTGGCGGCGACCTCGGCGCTGACAGGCCCCTCCACCAGTTCGCAGATCTCGGCGATCACATCGAACATCGGCCGGCCCGACTTGGCGATCAGTGTGGGATTTGTCGTCACCCCATCGACGAGGCCCGTGGCGGCGAGGTCCTTCAGGATCGCCACGTCGGTGGTGTCGAGGAAAAGTTGCATCTGGCTGCGTCCGCTTTTGTTGAAGAGGTCTTGTAGGACTCCCGGGGCCGCCCCGGAAGCCCTGACGGCTCCCGGTCCGGGGCGGACCAGTCTATGAAGGCGCGACATGGTTCGTATCGTCTCTGTCCTCCTGCCCCTGCCCCTGCCCGAGGCCTTCGATTACGAGGAGCCGGAGGGTCTCGGCCTTTCCGTGGGCGAGCAGGTCGCCGTCCCCCTGGGCGCTCGCCTCGCTCCCGGCGTGGTGACGGCGGTGCGGGAGGGCGCTGGCGGCAACCGTCCGCTCAAGCCGGTATCCGGCCGGCTCGAGGCGCTCCCGCTCAGTCCGGCCACTGTGGACTTCATTCAGTGGGCGGCCCGCTACGCCGCCGAGCTTCCCGGCCTGCCCCTGGCCATCGCCCTGCGCGGCGCCCGGGCGCCTCTGCCGCGCCCTGAGCGTCTGGTGGCCCTTTCAGGTCGCCCTCCGTCCCGGCCCACGCCGGCGCGAACCCGGGTACTGGAGGCCGCCGGTGAAGGCCCCTCGACACCCGCCGACCTGGCCCGTCGCGCCGGGGTCTCGGCCGCCGTCGTCCGCGGCCTGATCGACGATGGCGCCCTGGGGATGAGGCTCGCCCCACGCCCGGAGAGCTTCGGCGTTCCGGACCTCGACCTCCCGGCGCCGCCCCTAAATGACAGCCAGACCGCCGCCGCCGCAGGCCTGCGGGCGATGCTTGAGGAGGGGGGGTTCCAGGCCGCCCTCCTCGACGGGGTCACAGGGTCCGGCAAGACGGAGGTCTACCTGGAGGCGATCCGGGCCGCCCTGGGGGAGGACCCGGACGGACAGGTCCTGATCCTCCTGCCGGAGATCGCCCTGACCCAGGCCCTGATCTCCAGGGTGACGGACCGCTTCGGCGCGCCGCCGGGGGAATGGCACTCGGGGGTCGCTCCGCCCGCCCGTCGGCAGGTCTGGGACGCCGTGGCCAAGGGCCGCTGCCGGATCGTCGTCGGCGCCCGGTCCGCCCTCTTCCTGCCCTTCCGCCGACTTCGGCTGATCGTGGTCGACGAGGAGCACGACACCTCCTTCAAGCAGGAGGAGGGCTTCATCTACCAGGCGCGCGACCTGGCCGTCGTCCGGGCGAAGCTTGAGGGCGCAGCGGTCATCCTCGCCTCGGCCACGCCCTCCCTGGAGACCCTGCGCAACGCCGAGACCGGACGCTATCGCTGGCTCCGGCTGGCGGACCGCCATGGCGAGGCCCGCCTGCCGGACATCCGCCTCGTAGATCTCCGACAGACGCCTCCGGACGCCGGCCGGTGGATCTCGCCGCCCCTGGCCGAGGCCATGGCCGAGACCCTGGCGGCCGGGGAGCAGACCCTGCTGTTCCTCAACCGGCGAGGATATGCGCCCCTGGTCCTCTGCCGGGCCTGCGGCCAGAAGCTCACGGCCCCGGACACCGACTCCTGGCTGGTGGAGCATCGCTACACCAACCGGCTGGTCTGCCACCTGACCGGGTTCTCCATGCCGCGCCCGGCGACCTGTCCGCACTGCGGAGCCGCGGATTCCCTGGTGTCCATCGGTCCGGGTGTCGAGCGTCTCGAGGAGGAGGCCCGGGCCCTGTTCCCGCAGGCCCGCATCGCGGTCTTCTCCTCCGACACGGTGCGCAGCGCGACCGACGCCCGGTCGCTGGTCGAGACCATGGAGGCCGGCGAGATCGACATCCTCGTGGCCACCCAGGCCGCAGCCAAGGGGCACAACTTTCCCAACCTGACCCTGGTCGGGGTGGTTGACGCGGACCTCGGCCTCAGGGGCGGGGACCTGCGGGCCGCCGAGCGGACCTTCCAGCTGCTGGCCCAGGCGACCGGCCGGGCGGGACGACGCGACCGGCCCGGACGCGCCCTGGTCCAGACCTGGGCGCCGGATCATCCCGTCATGCAGGCCCTCAAGGCCCAGGACCGCGACGCCTTCGTCCGGACCGAACTGGATGAGCGGGAACTGGCGGGCCTGCCGCCCTTTGGCCGTCTGGCGGCGGTGGTGGTGTCTGGACGGGATCCGGCGGCGCTGGAGGCCTTTGTCCGGGAGGCGGCGGCGGCGGCGCCAAATGCAGAGGGCGTCGAGGTCTATGGACCCGCCGACGCCCCATTGGCCCTTGTGCGGGGCCGTCGGCGCAAGCGCTTCCTCGTACGCGCCGACCGGCAGGTAGATCTTTCGGCCTACATGGGGGCCTGGCGGGCCCGGCTGAAGCCCCGGGGCTCCATCCGGGTCACGATTGACATCGACCCCTATAGCTTCTTCTGAGACCGGGAGAGGCCCGGCGGGTCAGTGACCCGCCTGGCTTTCCTTTTTCGTCTTGGCGTTTCGAGCCATGATGTTGAGCGCCTCGACCCCCACCGAGAAGGCCATGGCGGCGTAGATGTAGCCCTTGGGGATGTGGACCCCGAAACCGTCAGCCACCAGGATCATGCCGATCATGAGGAGAAAGCCCAGGGCCAGCATGACCACGCTGGGATTGTTGTTGATGAAGTTGGCGAGCGGGTCGGCAGCCAGCAGCATGATCATGACCGTGATGATGACCGCGACGATCATGATCGGAAGGTGATCGGTCATTCCGACGGCGGTGAGGATCGAGTCGATCGAAAACACCATGTCGATCAGGATGATCTGGACGATCACCGCACCGAAGTTGGTGACGACGACGCCGGTCTTGTCGAGGAAGTCCGCAGGCTTGGGATCCATGGTGCCGTGGATCTCCTTGGTGGCCTTCCAGAGCAGGAACAGGCCGCCGGCGATCAGGATCAGGTCGCGCCAGGAGAAGGTGAGATCCAGCCCCGCCAGGGAGCCTCCCACAGAGAAAATCGGCGCCGTCAGGTGGACAAGCCAGGCCAGGGTCGAGAGCAGGGCCAGCCGCATGATCAGGGCCAGGCTGATGCCAAGCCGCCGCGCGAACTGGCGCTGCGCCTCCGGCAGCTTGTTCGAAAGGATGGAGATGAAGATCAGATTATCGATCCCGAGGACCACCTCCATCGCGATGAGGGTGATCAGGGCCGCCCAGGCGGCGGGGTCTGTGAGAAGTGGAATTATGGCGTCCATGCGGCTTTTCTAGGGCCTGAATTCGTAGGGCGCCAGAGCCGAGGGCCAAAAAATGACGGCGGGAATCCCCTGCCGGACCGGCGCCATCCGCTCGATTCCCGGGCGCCCGGCGCCTCTTCCCGGAGCGTCGGCGGGGAATGCCCGGGTTTTGCCAACATGCCTTTCGTCAGCTTCGCCTCCACCCCTGAAGTCGTTCCCCTATCCATTCAACGGACGATCGAGGGGCGAAAACTGAACCTGTGGCCGTCAATAAAATTTCCAATCCACATAATGATTTGCCGAATTGGATCAATATATATAACAAAACATCCAATACATCGATACAACGGCATGTTCCGATCAGTTTTTCCGGTCGTTAACTTGCCGATAACGCCGTTTTATATTTGATTCATTCCTTCTATGGCGTCTGGCCTTGATTGACGCTGCCGCTCCATTGTCGCTCCGCACTGTCCTGCGGACTTGCAAATTCGAGCTGCGGGCGCTAGTTCACGTCTCGGAGCATGAAAGGGGCAAGCAGCGGGATGTTCAGGCGCGTCGCACACCTGGTTCTGGGTCTCGTGGTCGCGGGGGCCGTGGCCTTCGCTCCCCTGTCCAGCGCCCTTGCGGAACGCTCCTGGCAGTGCGCGCCCTTCGCCCGCCTGGTCTCCGGCATTCAGATTTTCGGGGACGCCCACACCTGGTGGCGTCAGGCGACAGGTCGGTATGAGACCGGGACCGCGCCGAGGGCCGGCTCCGTTCTTTGCTTCAAGCCCAGCGGCTCCATGTCCCTCGGTCACGTCGCCGTGGTCAGTCGGGTCCTGACGGACCGGGTGATCCAGATCACCCACGCGAACTGGTCGCGGATCGGCGGCGCCAGGGGTCAGATCGAGCGCGACGTGACCGTGATCGATGTCTCTCCGCAGGGAGACTGGTCGCAGGTGAAGGTCTGGTACGATCCCGTGCGCGACATCGGGTCGAGGTCCTATCCGACCTATGGATTCATTCATCAGGACGCCCAGGCCGTCCAGATGGCTTCCAATCAGTTCAACGCCGCCCAGAACGCGGCCCTGACCGTCGCCCAGAGCGCCGCCAGCCAGGTGGCGTCGACGATCCGCCCTGGCGCCTCGCCCCTGTCCATCCTGGGCCAGGCTGCGGATTCGGGCGACCGGATTGCGGCCCTGATCCAGGCTGTGACCGCCCCGCCGCAGCGATAGCGCCGGGACTGGCGCTGGAAAGCGTTCGCACCCTCGCATGCTCAATCTCCTGACGCGCGGCGCGCGAACCTTTCGCACCGCGCACGCCTTCGATCTTCCGGTCGACTGGAAGGCGCCGGAGGATGTGGTCTGGATCGAACTGGTAAGCCCTGAGCGCCATGAGGAGGCGGTGATCGAGAGCGCCCTGCGCCTCAACCTCCCCACCTCCCGCGAAATGGCGCAGATCGAGCCCTCCAGCCGGCTCTACATGGAGGGCGGAGCCACCTTCATGACCGCCAGCCTGCTGAGCCGCAGCGAGGAGGAGCATCCGGTCCTCACCCCCGTCACCTTTATCCTCGCCAACGGCCGGCTGGTGACCCTTCGCTATGAGCCGCTGCGGGCCTTCACGGCGTTCTCCCAGCGGCTGGGCGCGCCCGATTATGCAGAGGCGGCGGGCGCCGACCTCTTTCTCGACCTCCTCGATGCGGTGATCGAGCGGCTGGCGGAGGTCCTTGAGCGCGGATCGGCGCGGGTACAGGCCGCCTCCAACGCCATATTCGACCGGCCGCGGGGGGCGGCCTTCGAGCCCCTGCTCACCAACCTCGCCCGAACGCAGTCCCTGGCGGCCCTGGCCCGCACCAGCCTGGCCAGCCTCGCCCGCCTGGCCAGCTTCGCCGCCCTTGCCCCCGAGATCGCCGGCAAGCCCTCCGCCCAGGCGCATCTCGTCTCGGTCCAGCAGGACATCCAGTCCCTGACGGAACACGCGTCCGCCCAGTCGGCCCACATCTCCTTCCTGCTCGATGCAGCCCTTGGCCTGATCAACATCGAGCAGAACATCGGCATCAAGACCTTCTCGGTCTTCACCGTCCTCCTGATGCCGCCTACGCTCATCGGCGCCATCTACGGCATGAACTTCGAGATGATGCCCGAGCTGACCTGGCCCTGGGGCTATCCCCTGGCCCTGGGCCTGATGGTGGTGAGCGGGGTGGCGCCCCTGCTCTGGTTCCGCCGCAAGGGCTGGTTCTAACCGCGCTTCGAAAGGCCCTTCAGCCGGTAAAGGGCCTCAAGGGCTTCGCGCGGGCTCATGCTGTCCGGGTCCATGTCGGATAGCGCGTCCTCCAGGGGCGAGGCCGCCAGGATCTCCGCCATTCCGGCCGACGCACCGGAGAACAGAGGCAGGTCACCCAGTTGCGCAGGGGCCCCCGCCTCCCGCTCCAGTCGGGTCAGGACCTCATGGGCGCGCGCCACCACCGCGGGCGGCACGCCGGCCAGCCGGGCGACCTGGACCCCGTAGGACCGATCCGCCGGGCCGGGCGCAGCCTCGTGCAGGAAGACCAGCTCGCCGTTCCATTCCCGGGCGCGCAGCGAGAGGTTGGCCACCCCCGGCAACCGGCGCTCCAGCTCGGCCAGTTCATGGTAGTGGGTGGCGAACAGGCCCCGGCAGCGATTGGTCCCGTGCAGGGCCTCGGCGCAGGCCCAGGCGATGGCCAGGCCATCCCAGGTCGCCGTACCGCGGCCGATCTCGTCGAGGATGACCAGGGAGCGGGGCGTGGCCTGGGTCAGGATGGCGGCGGTCTCGACCATCTCGGCCATGAAGGTCGACCGGCCGCGGGCGAGATCGTCCCCCGCCCCGACCCGGCTGAACAACCGGTCGACGACGCCCAGCCTGAGGCGGCGGGCGGGAACGGGGCAACCGGCCTGGGCGAGGACGGCGAGGAGGGCGTTCTGGCGCAGAAAGGTCGACTTACCGGCCATGTTCGGGCCCGTGACGATGGCCAGCCGGGGGGCCGAGACCGCCTGGCCGTCCAACCGGCAATCATTGGGGGTGAAGGCGTCGCCCGCCCGCCGCACCGCCGCCTCCACCACCGGATGCCGCGCGCCCTCCGCCTCGAGGGCCGCGCTTAGGTCCAGCTCCGGCCGGACGGCGTCGGCCTCCTCGGCCCATTCCGCAAGGGCGGCGGCGACGTCAAGCCGGGCGCAGGCCGCGGCGGCCTCGCGGAGGCTGTCGCCGTCGGCGCAGACCAGGTCGCGCCAGGCCTCGAAGGCGGACAGTTCGATGGCCAGGGCCCGCTCCCCCGCCTGGGCGATGCGGGCGTCCAGCTCGGCGAGGGCCACGGTGGTGAACCGCATCTGGCTGGCGAGGGTCTGGCGATGGATGAAGGTCGCGTTCAGGGGCGCCCTCAGCAGGGGCTCGGCGGCCTTGGCGGTGGCCTCGATGAAATAGCCCAGGACCCCGTTGTGTCGGATCTTCAGGGCCACGCCGCTCTCGGCCGCGAGCTCCGCCTCCAGGGACAGGATGACCCGCCGGCTATCGTCGCGAAGCCGCCGGGCCTCGTCCAGCTCCGGCCGGATGCCGGGGGCGACGAAGCCGCCGTCGCGGGCCTGCAGGGGCAGGTCCGGCCCCAGGCCCGCCGTCAGGCTGGCCTGCAGGTCGGCCAGCCCGGGGTTCCGCGACAGGTCGAGGGCGGCGAGGCTCCCGGCCAGCTCCGGCGGCGGCGGCGCCTCAAGGGGGCCCGCCCCGGCGCTGAAGAGGTCCATGAGGCCCGCACCGCCCGAGAGCCCGTCCCTCAGGGTCCCGAGGTCCCGGGGGCCGCCCCGCCCGAGGGCCAGGCGCGAGAGGGCGCGGGCCATGTCGCCCTGCCCCTTCAGGACCTCGCGCAGACGCCGGCGAAGGTCCCGCCGTTCCCTCAGCCAGTCGACGGCGTCGAGCCGCGCATTGATCCGGTCCGGGTCCAGCAGGGGGCGGGCGAGGCGTGACGCCAGGAGACGGGCGCCCGGCGCCGTCACCGTCCGGTCGATGGCCGCCAGCAGGGAACCCTCACGCCCGCCCGACAGGCTGCGCTCGATCTCCAGGCTGGCCCGGGTGGCGGGGTCGATGGCCATGACGTCCGCCTCACCGGCGCGCCGGGGCGGGGCGAGGGACGGGGTGCGGCCGGCCTGGGTCGTCTCCAGGTGGGCGGCGATCAGTCCCAGGGCCGAGACCTCCGCCCCCGACAGGGGGCCGAACCCGTCCAGGGTCTCCACCCCGTAGAGGCGCTTCAGCCGCGCCTCCGCGGCCCCCGGCTCGGCAAGGGCGGAGGGCAGGGGCTGGACCCGGCCGCCTGCAGCCTTCAGGGCGGCGCTCACCGTCTCGTCGGCGAACAGCCGGTCCGGGACCAGGATCTCCGAAGGACCGAGGGCGGCGAGGGCCGAGGCCAGGGCCCCCTTGCCCGGCGCCCAGACCTCCACCTCGCCGGTGGACAGCTCGACGCTGGCGATGGCCGCGGCCCCCGCCCGCACCGCCACAGCCGCCAGCCGGTTGGCCCCCCGGGCGTCCAGGAGGCCGTCCTCGGTCAGAGTGCCGGGGGTGACGACGCGGACGATGTCGCGCCGGACGATGGCCTTGGAGCCCCGCCGCCGGGCCTCGGCCGGGTCCTCCATCTGCTCGCAGACCGCCACCTTGAAACCTGAGCGGATCAGCTTGGAGAGATAGGCCTCTGCGGCGTGGACCGGTACGCCGCACATGGGGATGGGCTCGCCGGCGTGCTGGCCCCGGGCGGTCAGGGCGATGCCCAGGGCCGCCGCCGCCTGGCGGGCGTCCTCGAAGAAGAGTTCGTAGAAGTCGCCCATGCGGAAGAAGACCAGGGCGTCGGGCTGCCGCGCCTTGACCTCGAAGAACTGGGCCATGACCGGCGTGGCGCCGGCCGAATCGAAATGGGGCGGGACGGGAGCGTTCATCTCGGCAGCTAAACTAGCCGCCGCCCGAGGCCCCGTCACCAGCGGCGGGCGAGGAGGTCGTCCGCGCAGGCCAGGGCCAGCCGCCGGCGCTCCAGCCGCCCCAGCCGGGGCGCTGCGCCATCCCTCAGCCGGCCGGCCTCTTCGAGGATCACCCGGTGCGCCGGCAGCCGGGCGAGGGCCAGGTTCATCGCCTCGCGCTTGGAGACGATCCGGCCGTCGGCCAGGGTTGAACGGATGCGAGCCATGCCCCCGAGCCCCCAGACGGCGCCGAAGGGCGTGAACATGGCGCCGGTCGGCCAGCCGAGGCTGCGGCCCTTCGCCCGCGCCAGCCAGGACCGCCAGTAGGACGCCAGATTGTCCTCCAGCACCGCAGAGAGCCAGGCCCTGTCGGGGGCCGGCGGCGGCGCGCCCCGGAGCCCGTGGCCGCACTGGCCGGCGGTCTGCAGGGCGATGGCGAGGTCCAGGTCATATCCGGCCCGCGAGAGGTCGCCCGGATCGGCGATGACGAGGTCCGTCCTTGCGCCGCCCAGCCGCGCGGCCTGCCGCCAGGCCTCCCTCGCCCCGGGCGTCAACCCTTCGCCGGACACCAGCAGCAGGTCCACGTCGCTGCGGTCTTCTCGCCAGTCGCCAAGCACCGCCGATCCCACCAGGACGGCGGCGGCGACATGGCCCCGGCCCAGGGCGTCGATCCGCGCGAGGGCGGCCTCCGCCCTGTCGATGGCGCGCCGCGGCGCCCCGCTCAATACCGGGTCCTCACCCCGAGGCTGGCGGACGAGGGCGTGTCCGCAAGGCCCTTCGCCCGCTTGAGGACCCAGTCCACCAGTGTTCCCGAGATGGCGGAGACGCCCGGCTCCCCGGGCCGCCCCTGTCCCGCCCGGGAATCATCGGCGCCCACAAAGTCCGTGTGGAAGTAGATCGCCGCATTGATGGCCGGGTCGAGGGGGCTGATGGCTTTCGCCTCCGGCGTCTGCCAGGTCCCGGTCTTGTTGACCTCGGTATAGTCCTTCACGCCCGGGAAGGGGTTTCCCGACACCCCCTGCGTAAAGCCCTGCCGGGCGACATAGACCGGGACCCCGGCGATGGCGGCCTTGTCCACGTCAAGTTTCACCCCGTCCCGGTCGATCTTCAGGGTGCGGTAGCGGCCGACGAAGCCGGCGTCTAAGTCCCAGCGCTCGGAGGGGTACCAGTTCGAGGCGATCAGGTCGGAGGCGTCGATGACCCGCCGGCCAGAGTCCGCAAAGGTCACGGTCACAGGCCGGATGTTGGAGCGGGTCGGCGCGAAGGCCTGGGCTTTCAGCCAGAGGGCGGCGCGTCCGGCCTCCCGGGGGCCCGCGCCCCCGGGCTCGATCCAGCCGTGAACGCGGTTCGGGTCGACCATGGCCCCGGAGGGAACGCACTTGGGGGGCGGGCCCATGGCGCGCATGGGCCCCACCGCCGTCGGCGGGGGCGTGCGGTCGCAGTTCGCCTCCGTCCCCGGGAGGGGGGTGAAGTCGATGCGCCCGAGACCCTGACCCAGGAACTGCAGGATCTGCATCTGGACGCCGCCGCCGGGAACCGGGTCGGTGTCAAAGCTGGCGCCCGCCCGGGCCAGCCAGGTCAGGCGGATGGTCTTCAGGAAGTCATCGCCCGGGGCCGGGGCCATGCCGGCGACCCGAAGGGGGAAGATCGCCTCCGAGTTGGGGTCCGAGAGGGCGTAATAGACCCCGGTCACCGACTGGCTGGCGGCGGAGGCCGGTCCGGCGATGGCGCCAAGGAGGCCGCTCGCGTCGGTGTAGACCCGGTCCCTGCCGCTCCTCAGCGCCGCGACCCTAGCGAAATAGGCGTCCAGCTCGGCGACGGTCGGCTCGGGCTGGACCCCGGCGGAGGGACCGCCGTCCAGGAAGATCAGGCCCGCCAGCTCTTCCACGCCGCGCCGCCCGTCGGCGCCCCTGCGGGCGGCGTAGTTGGAGACGAAGCCGCCGCCCTGGCTGTGGCCCGCCAGAAAGATGTTGCGGGCGCCGGATCGCTCGCGGATGCGCCCGATCATCGCGTCGACATCCGCCGCGTAGGTCTCGAAGCCCCAGTCGGCCATGAAGGCGAGATCGGTCTGGGTCAGGGGCTTCCAGGCCGCCGAGGCTGTGGGCGGGCCCACCCGGCCATCGGGACCGATCGCGTCCGCCCCCAGGTAATGCTTCAGGGCGATGGCGGGATCTCTCTTCCGTCGGGCCTCGCTCAGGGCCTCCGTCTCGGCGAGGTTGGCGCCCCGGCGCTGAAGCACCCAGACCTCGAGCCGGCAGGGTTGGTCGCCGCAGGTCTGTCCCGATGCGCGGGAGACCAGCTGGCTGGCCAGGTAGAGCCAGTGGGGCGGGGTCGAGGAGAAGCCTGGCAGGCCGACGATGACGGCGTTGGCGGGCCGCGGCCTGTCTCCGTCTGCAGCCGGGCGAAGACGCAGGAAGGCGGCGGTGTTAAGGGCGGCCGGCGTTCCAGGCGCCTTGCCGCCCGGGATCTGGACATACTCGGCGATGACGTCCGGATACCCCGGGACCCGGCTGCCGGCGTCGCCTGACGCAAGGGCGGGCGCGGCGGTCCAGGCCAGGGCCGCGGCCAGGCCGGCGGCGGCCATGCGGAATGCTGCGGAAGTCATGGCGTTCTCCCCGGTCCCGGATCCAGCCCGGGCAGGGGCAAGTCTAGGGTCGGCGGGGCGCCTGGGAAAGGGCCGAAGTCAGCCGCCGGTGACGTCTTCCCAGAACCTTCGCGCCTTGTTGAGGAAGCCGCTGGATTCAGGATGCTGCTGTTCGCCGCAGAGGTCCGCGAGCTCCTGCATCAGCGCCTTCTGGCGGGCGCTGAGCCGGGTTGGGGTTTCCACGAACAGCTCCACCACAAGGTCGCCGCGCTCCCGGCTGCGCAGGGAGGGCATGCCGCGTCCGCGGATCCGGACCGTACGACCGGTCTGCGTTCCCTCGGGGACCTTCACGCTCAGCCGGTTGGCCCGGCCTTCGTCGGAATCGCCGTCGGACAGGCAGGGGGCCTCGATCTCCCCACCCAGGGCCGCCGTGGTCATCGGGACGGGGACGGTGCAGAGCAGGTCCAGGCCGTCGCGCTCGAAGAGGTCATGCGGGCGGACGGAGACGAAGATGTAGAGGTCGCCCCTCGGTCCGCCACGGGCCCCGGCATCGCCTTCCCCTGCGAGGCGGATCCGGGCCCCGTCGTCGACGCCGGCGGGGATGCGGACCTGCAGGGTGCGGTTGCGACGGACCTGGCCATGCCCGCGGCAGGTGGCGCAGGGGTCGCTGACGATACGACCCTCACCGCCGCAGCGCGGGCAGGTGCGTTCGATGGCGAAGAAGCCCTGAGAGGCCCGGACCCGGCCGGCGCCGCCGCAGGTCGGGCAGGTTGCAGCGCTGGTTCCCGGCTTGGCGCCGCTGCCCTCGCAGACCTCGCAGGTCATGGCCGTGGCGGCGGTGATCTCCACCTCCGCGCCCGCGTAGGCCTGCTCGAGGGTGATCTCCAGGTCGTAGCGGAGGTCCTGCCCGCGGGCAGGGCCGCTGCGTCTCTGCCCCCCTCCGAACATATCCCCGAAGGCCGAGCCGAACACTTCGGAGAAGATGTCGTTGATGTCCGTGAACCCGGGTCCGCCGCCGCCCTGGGCGCCGTTGACGCCCGCGTGGCCGAACTGGTCATAGGCCGCCCTCTTCTTCGGGTCGGAGAGGACAGAGTAGGCCTCGTTGATCTCCTTGAAGCGGGCGGAGGCCTCCTCCGAGCCGCCGTTGCGGTCGGGGTGGTGCTCCATGGCCAGCTTGCGGAAGGCCGACTTGAGGGCGGCCTCGTCGCTGCCGCGGGGGACGCCCAGAATTTCGTAATAGTCGCGCATGAGGCGTCAGGCGTTCCGATGCGTCTTTCCGAAAGGACGCCGGCCCCGCCTCAGGGCGAGGCGGGGCCGGGTCCCGGACAGGTTCAGGCCTTCTTGCCGTCTTCGGTGACTTCCTCGAACTCGGCGTCGACCACGTCGTCGGCGCCGCCGGGGGCGGCGTCGCCCTCCCCGGACTGCTGGGCCGCGTACATGGCCTCCCCAAGCTTCATGGAGGCCTGCGCCAAGGCCTGTGTCTTGGCGGTGATGGCGTCGGCGTCGCCGCCGTCCAGCACCGACTTCAGGTCCTCAATGGCGGAGGTGATGGCTGACTTCTCGGCCTCGCCGACCTTGTCGCCATGCTCGCCCAGCGCCTTCTCCGTGGAGTGGATCAGCGCTTCCGCCTGGTTGCGGGCCTCAACGACAGCCTTGCGCTTCTCGTCCTCGGCCCGGTTGGCCTCGGCCTCGCGGACCATCGCCTCGATGTCGGAGTCCGAAAGTCCGCCATTGGCCTGAATCCGGATCGACTGCTCCTTGCTGGTCGCCTTGTCCCGGGCCGAGACGTTGACGATGCCATTCGCGTCGATGTCGAAGGTCACCTCCACCTGCGGCACCCCGCGCGGCGCCGGCGGGATGCCGACCAGGTCGAACTGGCCCAGCAGCTTGTTATCCGCCGCCATGGGACGCTCGCCCTGGAAGACCCGGATGGTCACCGCCGACTGGTTGTCATCGGCCGTGGAGAAGGTCTGGGAGCGTTTGGTAGGAATGGTGGTGTTACGCTCGATCAGGGACGTGAAGACGCCGCCGAGGGTCTCGATACCGAGGGTCAGCGGGGTCACGTCCAGCAAGAGGACGTCCTTGACATCGCCCTGCAGGACCCCGGCCTGAATGGCGGCGCCCAGGGCCACCACCTCGTCCGGGTTCACGCCGGTGTGAGGCTCGCGACCAAAGAAGGCCTTCACCGTCTCCACGACCTTGGGCATCCGGGTCATGCCGCCGACAAGGATGACCTCGTCGATGTCGCCCTTCTTCAGGCCGGCGTCCTTCAAAGCCTGCTCGCAGGGCCCGAGGGTCTTGGAAACCAGGTCCTCGACCAGGGCTTCGAGCTTGGCGCGCGAAAGCTTGATGTTCAGGTGCAGAGGACCCGAGGCGTTCATCGAGATGAAGGGCAGGTTCACCTCGTACTGGGCCGTAAAGGACAGTTCCTTCTTGGCCTTTTCGCCTTCTTCCTTCAGGCGCTGAAGAGCCAGTTTGTCGTTGCGCAGGTCGACCCCGGTCTCCTTCTTGAACTCTTCAGCCAGGAAGTCGACCACACGAAGGTCGAAGTCCTCGCCGCCCAGGAAGGTGTCGCCGTTGGTCGCCTTCACCTCGAAGACGCCGTCGCCGATCTCCAGGACGGAGACGTCGAAGGTGCCGCCGCCGAGGTCATAGACCACGATCTTCTTGCCGTCGTTCTTCTCCAGGCCATAGGCCAGGGCCGCGGCGGTGGGCTCGTTGATGATCCGCAGGACCTCGAGGCCGGCGATCTTGCCGGCGTCCTTGGTGGCCTGGCGCTGGGCGTCGTTGAAGTAGGCCGGGACGGTGATCACCGCCTTGTCGACCTTCTCTCCGAGATGCTGCTCGGCGGCCTCCTTCATCTTCTGGAGAATGAAGGCGGAGACCTGCTGCGGAGAGTAGTCCTTGCCCTGAGCCTTGACCCAGGCGTCGCCGGTCGGGCCCTTGACGATATCATAGGGCACCATGCCCTTGTCCTTCTCCACCAGCGGATCTTTGTAGTTCCGTCCGATCAGACGCTTGATGGCGAAGAGGGTGTTGGCGGGGTTGGTCACCGCCTGGCGCTTGGCGGGCTGGCCGACGAGGCGCTCGCCGTCCTCGAGGAAGGCCACTACCGAAGGGGTCGTACGAACGCCCTCCGCATTCTCGATCACCTTCGGCGTCTTGCCGTCCATGATCGCAACGCAGGAATTGGTCGTCCCGAGGTCGATACCGATGATCTTGCTCATGATGAGTCTCAAACGCTCCTATTTGGCGGGCCGCGCCTGAGGAGCCTCGTCGCCAAGCACTCCTCGTTCCTGCGGCCCCCTTGAACAGTCCGGGGTCGTCGGCGGGCCCTTTCGGAACCGCGCCTTCGCCGTGCGATATGGTGCGGAACCGCCACTCTGCAAGGGCAAAGTCCCTAAACGGGGAAGGGCTTTAGGGTCTAGAAGACGAGGGTTCCGTGCAGACGGTCGGCGTAACCCTCCCCGGCCGGGCGCGCAACGCCGTCTCGCGGAACCCGGGAGACCTGAAGCCACAAGTCCGTCCCGCTGAAGCCCCCAGCGCCAGGCGCGCACGCGCGGACAGGTCGGCGGAGCGATTTTTCCTTCGGAGAGGCGGCGCAGGTCGACCGATCTCATGGGCTCGCAGCTCATGTCGCGAGGATTCGCCCCCCAGCGCGGCCGGTTCGGACGTCAACACGGACTCCAATGCCGGGGGGGGGCTTTGACAGTCGGCCCCGGGATCGCCAAATGAAACTGACCCGGCGGTCGCCGGTGAGGGAGGCCGGAACCATGAAGACCCTGACCCGACCTGAGGGAACGATCCCCGGTGATCTCGCCCTGACCCGTCGGCGCCTGGCCCTCGCCGCCTTGGGCGGTTACGCCCTCTACGCCTACTCGGCTGAGGCCCAGACCATCAGCACGGACGCTACGGGCCTCGTCGCAGGGGATGTAGAGGTCGATGTCGGGGATCGCATGGCGCCGGCTTACATGGCGCGCCCGGACGCCCGGGGGCGCTTCCCCGCCGTCCTCGTCATCTCCGAGGTCTTCGGAATCCATGAGTACATCCGGGACATCTGCCGACGCCTGGCCCGCGTGGGATACGTGGCCATTGCCCCGGACCTGTTCGTGCGCTCCGGTGATCCGTCAAAGACCAACGATTTCAATCAAATCCGCCGCATCGTCAGCGCCGCTACCGACAAACAGATCTTCAACGACCTGTCGGGAACCGTCCGCTTCCTCAAGGCCCAGCCCTTCGTCGACAAGGCCAGGATGGCGGTCACTGGTTTCTGCTGGGGCGGCGCCATCGTCTGGCTGGCCTGCCAGCGCATGCCCGACTTCCGGGCGGGAGCGGCTTGGTACGGCCGGCTGACAGCGCCGAAGCCCGGGGAGTTCCTGGGCGAGCCAAACCGGCCCTGGCCCCTCCAGGGCGTCGCCCAGCTCCGCGCCCCGGTGATCGGCCTCTACGCCGGCAAGGATCAGGGCATCCCCCTGACCGATGTCGAGGCCATGCGCAGCGCCCTTGTCGCCGCGCGCAAGACCGGCAGCCAGATCATCGTCTATCCGGACAGCCAGCACGGTTTCCACGCCGACTACCGAACAAGCTACGATCCGGTCGCGGCCCGGGACGCCTGGGCCCGGATGCTGGCGCACTTCGCCGCCAACGGGGTCCGGCCCCGGCCCTTCTAAGCGGACACTGGCGGCGGCCAGGTCGGCCGTATGCAGTCGGAACCCTTGTCATCCTTCAGTCCGTCCTGACCTGTCGCCGGGTCCGGCGTCCAGCCGGACTTTGGGGGCATCCTGCGGCCTGCCGTTTCCAATCCCGTTTCCGGCTCCCTATCTTGCGGTCCTGAGAGCTCGCGTTGATGGAAACCGTCCATGATCGATCTTCGCCCCTTCGACGCCCTTGGCGGCGCCGACCATGGCTGGCTGCACGCCCGCCACCACTTCTCCTTCTCGGGATACCAGGACCCGGCCCGGATGAACTGGGGCGCCCTGCGGGTCTGGAACGACGACGCCATCCAGCCGAACACCGGCTTCCCGCCGCACCCGCACCAGGACATGGAGATCATCACCTATGTCCTCGAGGGCGCCATCAGCCACCAGGACAGCCTGGGCAACCAGGGCCGGACCGAAGCCGGCGACGTCCAGGTGATGAGCGCCGGCTCGGGCATCCGCCACGCTGAGTACAACCTCGAGCCCGGCGTCACCCGCCTCTTCCAGATCTGGATCCTGCCGTCGCAGGCGGGCGGCGCGCCCTCCTGGGGCGCCCGGCCCTTTCCCCGGGGCGACCGGGCGGGCCGGTTCGTCGCCCTGGCCTCCGGCTTCGCAGAGGA
>NZ_JADBZL010000120.1:0-3842 GCF_020402505.1 Phenylobacterium sp.
CCCGCCCGATCCGCCCCGGACTTGCAGTGCATGAGGGCGGGATACTCCAGGCTCTCGAACAGGGTTTTGGCGCCATGCACCCGGGTGCGGCTGGGGACCTCGCGGGAAGTGATGGTAAAGTCCACCAGGTTCAGGCCCAGGCGCGCGCAGGCGTCCTTCTCCAGGGCGTAGAAGCTGGCGTCGAAGCCCCCCCGCAGGTTGACGATGGTGCGGATTCCCTTCGCCTTCCAGGCTTCGATCTGGAACGGCCAGGGCTGGTTGGCCCGGAACATCTCTTCCGATACCGCATGGGCGTTGGAAAACCGCAGGCGCAGGAAGGCATGGTCCTTCAACAGATAGTCGAAGTAGGCTCTGCGCCGCCCCTTCGGCGTCGTGAGGTCGTATTCCGCCAAGTCGGGGCTCCTGCGTGTGAGCCCTATCTAGGGCGCCGGCGCCGCACAGCAAAGCCCGCGGGGGACCGCGCAAGGGCGACATCTTGACTTCGCCCGCCCAAGAGCCGACCCCAGCACAATGAACGCTCAGGCTGATCCGGACCGGCTGTCCAGCCGCGAGATCCTCGCCAGGACCTGGCGTGTCTACCTTGCGCCCCGCTGGCCGGGCCTGGCCCTCGCAGGCCTCGCCGCCGTAGTCGTCGCCGCCCTCAGCGCCAAGCTGGTCCAGATCCTTGAGCCGGCGATCAACGACCTTCTGGGGACGCCCAAGCCTGGCGCTCTCCTCGTCATCCCCCTGACCATCGCAGGCCTCGCCGTCGCCAGGGGCCTGGCGCAGGTTCTCCAGGCGACCCTCGTGAACCGGATCGGCAACGCCGTGGTCGGCGATATCCAGGTCCAGCTCTTCGGCCGGCTTGTGCGGGCGGACCTCGCGAGACTGCGTTCCCAGCATTCGGGGTCTTTCGTCTCCTCGGTCCTCTATGACGCCGGCCTGATCCGCGAGGCCGCGACCGCGGGCGTAATCAACTACACCCAGCACGCCCTGACCGTGGTCGGGGCGATCAGCGTGATGGTCTCCAACGACCTGGTCCTTTCCCTCGCCCTGATTGTGGCCGCCCCGGTCGCAAGCCTCATCATGCGACGCTACGCCCGAGGATCCTCCAAGGCCGCCCAGGGCGCCATGGCCGAGACCTCCGCCCTGTCCACCGCCGTGATGGAAAGTCTGGACGGCGTGCGGGTGGTCAAGATCGAGAACCGGGAGGCCTTCGAGGAGTCCCGGGTCGCTGAAGTGGTGCGCCGGCGGCAAGCCTTCCTGGTCCGGGGCGCCAACGCCCGGGCCCGCGCAGCGCCGGCCACAGAGACCCTGATGACCCTGATCACCGCCGTCGTCATGGCCTGGGCGGGCCTGCGGTCGCAGGAGGGCGGGATGAACCCAGGGGCCTTCGTGGCCTTCATCGGCGCCCTGGCCCTGGCCTCCCAGTCCCTGCGTCAGCTGGCCAACCTGCAGACCGTCTTCTCCGAAGGGCTGTCCGCCGCCCGCCGCCTCTACGCTGCCCTCGACGTCGAGCCTGAGGTGGGCGACCGGCCCGGCGCCGTCGAGACGCCCCGGGGAGAAGGCCGGGTGGCCTTCGAAGACGTCCGTTTCGCCTACGGGGACGGCCCGGAAGTCCTTTCGGGCGTCAGCCTGACGGTCCAGCGGGGGGAGACCGTGGCCCTGGTCGGACCGTCCGGCGGGGGCAAGTCCACCCTTCTGAACCTGATCCCCCGCTTCTACGACGTGACAGGAGGCCGGGTGACGCTGGACGGGCGGGACCTGCGCGACCTGACCCTGGCCTCGCTCCGACGACGAATCGCCCTGGTCACCCAGGAGCCCTTCCTGTTCGACGACACCCTCCGCGCCAACATCGCCTATGCCCGGCCCGACGCCTCACAGCAGGAGATCGAGTCCGCCGCCCGCGCTGCGGCGGCCCATGACTTCATCCTCACCCTGCCGCAGGGCTACGACACCCCGGCGGGGGAGGCCGGCCTGAGACTGTCCGGCGGCCAACGGCAGCGCATCGCCATTGCCCGGGCCTTCCTCAAGGATGCGCCCATCCTGCTCCTGGACGAGGCGACCAGCGCCCTGGATGCGGAGAGCGAGGCCCAGGTCCAGGCGGCTCTGGCCAGGCTGATGGAGGGACGGACGACCCTGCTGGTGGCCCACCGACTCTCCACGGTCCGCAACGCAGACCGCATCTATGTCCTGGACCGGGGGAGGATCGCCGAGAGCGGAACCCACGAGGCCCTGGTGGCCGCCGGCGGCCTCTACGCGCGCCTGGCCGGCGCCGACGACCGTGAGACCCTCGAGGCCCCCGCATGAAGGGACTCCTGCGCAGGCCCTGGATCCAGGCCGTTCTGGGGCGGATTCTCGCCGGCTACCTGATCCTGATCCGTCGCACCACGCGCTGGCGGCACGAGGGCCTTGAGGCCCTGGAACCCATGTTCGCTTCCGGACAGGGCGCGATCGGCCTGTTCTGGCACGGCCGGATCCCGATCTGCCTGGGCATGGCCGAGACCTGGTGGCGGAAGGACAGCCGCCGATGCCTGGTGTCTCCCTCCTCCGATGGCGAGTTTGTCGCCCTCGCCCTGGAGTACGCCGGCTTCCCGGCCATCCGCATGTCGACCGCCAAGAAGGGCGACTCGGCCAAGGCGCGGGCGGCGGTGGCCGCCTTCCGCGAGGCGGTCCAGCACGTGGCCGACGGCGGCGTCCTGATCATCACCCCGGACGGCCCCCGCGGTCCGAACGAGGAGATTGCAGCCGGCGCCCTGCAGATCGCAAGGCGCACGGGGGCGCCCATCTTTCTCACCGGGCTGGCGGTCTCGCCATCCCTGCAACTGGAGAGCCTATGGGACCGGGCGATGGTCGCCGCCCCGTTCGGCCGGGGGGTCTGCGTCTGGGAGGGGCCATTCCACGTCCCCGCCGACGCAGGCGAGGCCGAGATCGACCGACTGCGGGCCGACTGGTCGGCTCGGATGTCGGCCGCCACCCGCCGGGCCGAAGCCCTGGTGGGACGCGCCCCGGTTGATCCGGCGACCGGCGGGTGAGACACAGGACCCATGCCCCACGATCACGCCCACGACGATCATGATCACCACCATGATCACCCGGGTCCGGATGCCTGGCGGGGGCCTCACGCCCATCCCCACACCGGACACGCCCATCACGGGCATGGACATCATGGCCACCTTCCCAGGGATTTTGGCGGCGCCTTCGCCCTTGGCATCCTTCTGAACGCAGGGTTCGTCGCGGTCGAGGCCGGGGTCGGGATCGTCTCCGGATCGCTGGCCCTCCTGGCCGACGCCGGCCACAACGCCGCCGACGTCCTGGCCCTGATCCTGGCCTGGGGCGCCACCGTCCTGGCGCGCCGCCGCCCGGGCGCCCGGCACACCTACGGCCTGGGCAAGGCGACCATCATGGCCTCGGTCACCAACGGGATCCTTCTGGTCGCCGCCGTCGGCGCCATCGGCTGGGAGGCCGTCCAGAGACTGGCCGCGCCGACTCCCGTCTACGCCGGACCCGTCCTGGTGACCGCGGCCATCGGCGTGGTGATCAACACCCTGACCGCCCTTCTCTTTCTGCGCGGGCAGCACGACCTCAACGTCCGGGGTGCCTTCCTTCACATGGTGGCCGACGCGGCCGTCTCGGCGGCGGTGGTCGTCTCGGCGGGCCTGATGCTGCTGACCGGCGGACTTGAGTGGCTGGACCCGGCCCTCAGCCTGGTCATCGTGGCGGTGATCCTGTCCGGCGCCTGGGGCCTGCTCCGGGAGTCTTCCGCCATGGCCATGGACGCCGCCCCGCCGGGGATCGACGTGGCGCAGGTCCGATCCTGGCTCGCCGCCCGCCCCGGGGTCCGCGAGGTGCACGACCTGCAC